>NZ_JAPSKQ010000149.1 GCF_031181555.1 Streptomyces sp.
GCACGTCGTCGAAGGCCGCGGCCACCCGGCCGATCTCGTCCCGGGAGTGCACACCGACCGACTCCACGGACGTGTCGACGTCCTGCGGGTCGGACTCGGACAGCTGCTTGACCAGCTCGGGCAGACGCTCCTGGGCGACCTTGGTCGCGGTCTCCTCCAGCCGGCGCAGCGAGCGGATCATGGAGCGGGCCACGACGAAGGCGCCGACCAGCGAGACACCGAGCACGATCAGGATCAGCACACCGGAGACGATCGCGTCGCGCTCGGTGGCGCTGCGCAGCTCACGGGCCTTCTGTTCCATCTCCTCGAGCAGATGGAGCTCGATGTTCTTCATCTGCTGGATCTTGGTGGAGCTGTCGTCCAGCCAGTCCCGGTAGGACCGCTTGCCCACCGACCTGAGGCCGAACTCCGAGGCCAGGGCACGCCCGGCGTACTCGTCGGTGGCCTTGATCGTGTTGTTGCCGTCCTCGATCGGCAGGAGCAGCTCGGCGGCGGCCGTCTCGCCGTAGATGCTCTTGAAGCTGCGGATCTCGGACTTCTGGCTGGTCAGCGCCGACTCGGCGTAGAGCCGGTCGTTGTCGGAGAGCTCGCCGACGGTGGTGTTGCTGGCGGGCAGGGCCGCCGCGAGGACCGCGCGCTGGATGGAGGCGTACTCCTTGGCGGCCGAGAAGGACGCCAGGGCACGCGTGCGCTGGATCATCTCGGGGTTGCTGCTCGCCTCGGCCATGTCCTGCGAGAGGTCGATCAGGTTCTCGATCAGACGGTGGTACGCCTCGACGGTCTGCGTGGAGTTCCTCTCCGACGCGTAGGCCGTGTTGCGGATCTTCGCGATGTCGCCCAGGTCGCCGGTGAGCTGGACCAGGTTGTCGCGGACGCCCTTGAGGTTGCCGTCCTTGGCCGCGTTGTCGATCTCCTCGGAGCCGTCGATGAAGTTCTCCATCGCACGGTCGGTCTTCTCGCGGTAGCCCTTGACCGTGAAGTCGGTGGCCTTGCCACCGTGCGCCAGCGGGCCGGCCGACTGGTCGCGCTCCTCCTGGAGCGCGGCGGCCAGTTCGGTGGCCTGCTTGGTCATGTCCGTCAGCAGCTTCATGTTGTCGAGCTGCTGGATGTCGTCCATCGACTGGTTGATGCGCAGCGCGCCCAGCGAGGTGGCCGCGACCACCGGGAGCGCGAGCAGCGACACCAGACGGGTCGAGATACGCCAGTTGCGCAGGGCTATTCGCGGCCCGGGGCCGGTCGGGCCCTTCGGTGCCCTCTCGGCGGCCGCGGCCGGGCCCGTCGGCTCCACGGAGGCGCCGGGGCGACCGGTTCGTTCGCCGTTGCCGCCGGACACGGCCGGGCCCTGGCTCTGGGCGTGCTGGGGCGAAGAGCCGACGGCCATCGGGCCAGTCCCGCCATGCGGCTCCGGCTCCGCCGAAGCGCTGCCATCCCTCTTGAAACGTCCCTGCACTAGCGTCGCAACCTCTGGACCAGGCGCCCCTCCGCGTGAACGGCGGGGCACGGTGTCGGCGTCATAGGGGCGCCCTGAATACGCCCCCGTGGTGGTCGTGAGTGACCGGCGCTGGTTCCCCCCATCTCGCCGCCACTCGGCGCGTCTGTGCGCCCCCTGTGCGCCGGCTCGATCCTGCGGCGGTCCGTGGAATTCCAGCACAGTGCAGGATCTCCAACAAGGCCCGTGGGTCCACCCGTGACATACGTGACAGCACGTGAGTGGCGAGTCACCACGGGTAGAAAGTGAGCTACCCCAAAACGGTCGTATGGCCACGAGTCGGCCGGGTGCTCCAGGTGTCCCAGTCGCCATGATCAGGAGCGGAATGATGGCTTCAGGGGGTCAATGTCCGTTTCGGGGGTGCGAGGAGTCCGCCTGGATTGGCTGATTTGTCCATCGATTCGTGAGCAAACTCACACGAAGATCATGGCCTTCGGGTGCCGTCACGGGGGAATTGCATGTTTAGCCTGACGCTTTACAGGGATGGCAAAACCGACAACCCGTGCCCGGATCCGGGGTCCTCGCACCCCTGGGGGCGCCGTGAACAGGACAAGGTCAAGTAAACAGTGAAGACGACGATGATGTTCCACAAGATCGCCAACCCGCGACGCACGACGCTGGCGCACCTCAGTGGCGCCGATGAACTGCAGACGCCGGTCCAGCAGGAGCACTCCGTCGAACTCCCGGCCCAGACCGCCAACCCCAAGCGCACCGTCCTCATGGAGGTCCCGGTCGCGGCCGGCGCCGCCGACTGACACCGGCCGCACCGATCGCACCGGTCCATACGCGCACCGGCCGCGGACCGCTCAACGCCGCCGCGCACGGACAGGCGATGCCCGTCCACCACGCACCACGAGGGGCGCCCCGATGAAACCGCGGGGCGCCCCTCGCCGTGCGCGAGGCCGGGACGCCGTGCCGCGTTAGCCTGGAGCGTCAGACTCCAGCCGCTTAAGTCAAGGGGCCAAGCATCCCGTGCGCATCGCCAGATTCTCCATCGACGGGAACGTCGCCTTCGGCGCGGTCGAGGGCGACCAGCAGGACGAGCTCGTCCTGGACATCATCAAGGGCATCCCCTTCGCGGACTTCGAGCTCTCCGGTACGAAGGTCCCGCTGAGCAAGGTCAGGCTGCTGCCCCCGGTGCTCCCCAACAAGGTGGTGGCCTTCGGCCGCAACTACGCCGAGCACGCGCGGGAACTCGGCAACGAGGTGCCCGAGGCCCCGTTCGCCTTCTTCAAGCCCGCCACCTCGGTCATCGGCCCCGGTGACGAGATCCAGTACCCCTCCTTCTCCCAGGAGGTGCACCACGAGGCCGAGCTGGCCGTGGTCATCGGCCGGCTGTGCCGCGAGGTTCCGCGCGAGCGCGTCAAGGACGTCGTCTTCGGCTACACCTGCGCCAACGACGTCACCGCGCGCGACGTCCAGAAGCGCGAGAAGCAGTGGGCCCGGGCCAAGGGGTTCGACACCTCCTGCCCGCTCGGCCCCTGGGTGGAGACGGACCTGGACATCGCCGCCGCGAACGACCTGACCATCCAGCTCACGGTCAACGGAGCCCAGCGCCAGCTCGGCCGCACCAGCGAGATGATCCACTCCATCGAGGACCTGGTCGTCAACATCTCCGAGGCCATGACGCTGCTCCCCGGCGACGTCATCCTCACGGGCACCCCGGCCGGGGTCGGCCCCCTCAACGTCGGCGACGAGGTCGCCGTCACCATCGAAGGCATCGGCACTCTCACCAACAAGGTTGTCAAGCGTGGCTAGCGCATCAGGCTCGTCCTCCCCCAAGTCCTCGACTACGCTCGGACAGGGGACACCCCCACGTGTCCGCTTCTGCCCGTCACCCACCGGTAACCCCCATGTGGGTCTGGTCCGCACCGCCCTGTTCAACTGGGCGTTCGCCAAGCACCACCAGGGCACTCTGGTCTTCCGCATCGAGGACACCGACGCGGCCCGCGACTCCGAGGAGTCGTACCACCAGCTGCTCGACGCGATGCGCTGGCTCGGCTTCGACTGGGACGAGGGCCCCGAGGTCGGCGGCCCGCACGCGCCGTACCGCCAGTCACAGCGCATGGACATCTACCGGGACGTCGCCCGGAAGCTCCTCGACGGCGGTTACGCCTACCACTGCTACTGCTCCCAGGAGGAGCTGGACACCCGCCGCGAGGCCGCGCGCGCCGCGGGCCGGCCCTCCGGGTACGACGGCCACTGCCGCGCGCTGACCGCCGAACAGGTCGAGCGGTACAAGGCCGAGGGCCGCGCCCCGATCGTCCGCTTCCGCATGCCCGACGAGACCATCACCTTCACCGACCTGGTCCGCGGCGAGCTGACCTTCACCCCGGAGAACGTCCCGGACTACGGCATCGTGCGCGCCAACGGCGCCCCGCTGTACACGCTGGTCAACCCGGTCGACGACGCGCTGATGGAGATCACCCACATCCTGCGCGGCGAGGACCTGCTCTCCTCCACCCCGCGCCAGATCGCCCTGTACAAGGCGCTGATCGAGCTGGGCATCGCCAAGGAGGTCCCGGCGTTCGGCCACCTGCCGTACGTCATGGGCGAGGGCAACAAGAAGCTCTCCAAGCGCGACCCGCAGTCCTCGCTCAACCTCTACCGCGAGCGCGGCTTCCTCCCCGAGGGCCTGCTCAACTACCTCTCCCTGCTCGGCTGGTCGCTCTCCGCCGACCGGGACGTCTTCTCGATCGAGGAGATGGTGGCGGCCTTCGACATCGCGGACGTCAACCCCAACCCGGCCCGCTTCGACCTGAAGAAGTGCGAGGCGATCAACGCCGACCACATCCGCATGCTCGATGTGAAGGACTTCACGGAGCGCTGCGCGCCCTGGCTCAAGGCCCCCTTCGCGCCCTGGGCCCCGGAGGCCTTCGACGAGACCAGGTGGCAGGCCATCGCCCCGCACGCGCAGACCCGCCTGAAGGTCCTCTCCGAGATCACGGACAACGTCGACTTCCTGTTCCTGCCGGAGCCGGTCTTCGACGAGGCGTCCTGGAACAAGGCGATGAAGGAGGGCTCCGACGCCCTGCTGCGCACCGCCCGCGAGAAGCTGGACGCGGCCGACTGGACCTCCGCCGAGTCGCTGAAGGAGGCCGTCCTGGCCGCCGGCGAGGCCCACGGCCTCAAGCTCGGCAAGGCCCAGGCCCCCGTCCGCGTGGCCGTCACCGGCCGCACGGTCGGCCTGCCGCTCTTCGAGTCCCTGGAGATCCTGGGCAAGGAGAAGACGCTGGCCCGCATCGACGCGGCCCTGGCCAAGCTCGCCGCGTAAGGTCCCCGCAGGCGAAGGGGCGGCACCCGGAAGGCTCCGGGTGCCGCCCCTTCGCCGTGTCCGGGTACCGTCGGTCCCATGGCGATCCGAGCCGTCGTCTGGGACGTGGACGACACACTCTTCGACTACACGACCGCCGACCGCGAGGGCATGCGGGCCCATCTGCTGGCCGAGGGACTGCTCTCCCGGTACGCCTCCGTGGAGGAGGCGCTGCTGCGCTGGCGGGAGATCACCGACCTGCAGTGGGCGCGGTTCGCCGCGGGGGAGGTGGACTTCGAGACCCAGCGCCGCGACCGCACCCGGGTCTTCCTGGGCCGGGACCTGACCGACGCCGAGGCCGACGACTGGTTCCGGCGCTACCTGGTCCACTACGAGGCCGCCTGGAGCCTCTTCCCGGACGTGCTGCCCGTCCTCGACGCCCTCGCCGGCAGCCACCGCCACGCGGTGCTGTCCAACTCCAGCCTCCACGTCCAGGACCGCAAGCTGCGCGTCCTCGGCGTCCACGACCGCTTCGAGGCCGTCCTGTGCGCCGCCGAGCTGGGCGTCTCCAAGCCCGAACCCGGTGCCTTCCTGGCCGCCTGCGAGGCGCTGGCACTGCCCGCGGACCAGGTCGCGTACGTCGGGGACCATCCGGAGATCGACGGACGGGGTGCCGCGGAGGCGGGGCTGCTGTCGGTGTGGATCGACCGCGGCGGGGTGTACGCGACCGTCGAGCCGCCCGTGGGTCCGCGCCGTATCGCCTCCCTCGCCGAACTGCCCGCACTGCTCGGCACCGATACTCGTTTTGGAGCCCCGTCCACCTTCGGGTAATGTTCTTCCTGCGCCGCGGGGAGCGGGCCGGAAGGCCGGAACCCCACAGCGCAGAACTAGAACAAGAACCCCTCAGGGGCTTGCGTTCCAGTGGCCTATGGTGTAATTGGCAGCACGACTGATTCTGGTTCAGTTAGTCTTGGTTCGAGTCCAGGTAGGCCAGCTCGCAGAGCTCATCTGCAACCCGCGGATCACATCCGCAAGCCCCCGTTGTGTAGCGGCCTAGCACGCTGCCCTCTCAAGGCAGTAGCGCCGGTTCGAATCCGGTCGGGGGTACAGATCCTTCCCGCGAGGGCAGCAGGGTAGCTCCCACTGCTCTCGATGCAGGATCGCTAGGGCCCCCGTTGTGTAGCGGCCTAGCACGCCGCCCTCTCAAGGCGGTAGCGCCGGTTCGAATCCGGTCGGGGGTACTGACTGGTCTAAACCATCATTGGTCTATGGTGTAATTGGCAGCACGACTGATTCTGGTTCAGTTAGTCTTGGTTCGAGTCCAGGTAGACCAGCAGGATCTGCGGAAACGCATGATCCACGCCCCCGTTGTGTAGCGGCCTAGCACGCCGCCCTCTCAAGGCGGTAGCGCCGGTTCGAATCCGGTCGGGGGTACACAGGACGAAAGCCCTCCACTTCGGTGGGGGGCTTTCGTCGCTTCCGGGAGAGCGACGTCGCGGAGGACGTCCGGCGGCACATGGGGCCGGGGAGGGCCGGCCGCGGCGTTGAGGCGGGCCCGTTCCCGGCGGGGACGGCGGATGCGGGGGTCAGGAGCGGCGCAACGCCTCGGAGAGGCGGGTGGCGGCGTCGATGACGGCCTGCGCGTGCATGCGGCCCGGGTGACGGGTCAGGCGCTCGATGGGGCCGGAGACGGAAACGGCGGCCACCACACGGTTCGAGGGGCCGCGCACCGGCGCGGAGACGGACGCGACACCCGGCTCGCGCTCGCCGATCGACTGGGCCCAGCCGCGGCGCCGTACGCCCGACAGGGCCGTCGCCGTGAAACGGGCGCCCTGCAGACCGCGGTGCAGCCGCTCCGGCTCCTCCCAGGCGAGCAGGATCTGCGCCGAGGAGCCGGCCTTCATCGTCAGCGTGGAGCCCACCGGGACCGTGTCCCGAAGGCCCGACAGACGCTCCGCCGCGGCGACGCAGATGCGCATGTCGCCCTGGCGGCGGTAGAGCTGGGCACTCTCCCCGGTGACGTCGCGGAGGTGGGTGAGCACCGGGCCCGCCGTGGCGAGCAGGCGGTCCTCGCCCGCCGCCGCGGCCAGCTCGGCCAGGCGCGGGCCGAGGATGAACCGGCCCTGCATGTCGCGCGCCACCATGCGGTGGTGCTCCAGCGCCACGGCCAGGCGGTGGGCCGTGGGTCGTGCCAGTCCGGTGGCACCGACCAACCCCGCGAGGGTGGCCGGACCGGACTCCAGGGCGCTCAGGACGAGGGCTGCCTTGTCCAGAACGCCGACGCCGCTACTGTTGTCCATGCAACGATACTTGCGTCTCACTCTGTGAAACGCAAGTTCAATTTTCCGTGGAACCCGCCACTCTGGATGCACGGAAGCAACGCGGCCCGTGGACGTACAGGGCCTGGCGGCGGACGCCCGGAATCAGGGGTGCGGGCGCCGTCTCCTCACAGATCTCTAGTTGGGCCGGAGCAGTGCGTGCCGGCCGGAGGGAAAGCGATGGGTAGGACACTCGCGGAGAAGGTCTGGGACGACCACGTCGTCCGGCGCGCCGAGGGCGAGCCCGACCTCCTCTACATCGATCTGCACCTGCTGCACGAGGTGACCAGCCCGCAGGCCTTCGACGGCCTCCGCAAGAGCGGCCGCACCGTGCGCCGTCTCGACCTCACCATCGCGACCGAGGACCACAACACCCCGACCCTCGACATCGACAAGCCCATCGCCGACCCGGTCTCCCGCGTCCAGCTGGAGACGCTGCGCAAGAACTGCGCCGAGTTCGGTGTCCGGCTGCACCCGCTGGGCGACGTCGAGCAGGGCGTCGTGCACGTCGTCGGCCCGCAGCTGGGTCTGACCCAGCCCGGCATGACCGTCGTCTGCGGCGACTCGCACACCTCCACGCACGGCGCCTTCGGCGGACTGGCGTTCGGCATCGGCACCTCCCAGGTCGAGCACGTGCTGGCCACCCAGACGCTGCCGATGGCCCGCCCGAAGACCATGGCGATCACGGTCAACGGCGAACTGCCCGAGGGCGTCACGGCCAAGGACCTGATCCTGGCGATCATCGCGAAGATCGGCACGGGCGGCGGTCAGGGATACGTCCTGGAGTACCGCGGCGAGGCCGTCGAGAAGCTCTCGATGGAGGCCCGGATGACCATCTGCAACATGTCGATCGAGGCCGGCGCCCGCGCGGGCATGATCGCCCCCGACGAGACGACGTTCGCCTACCTCAAGGGCCGTCCGCACGCCCCGCAGGGCGAGGACTGGGACGCCGCCGTCGCGTACTGGAAGACGCTGCGTTCGGACGAGGACGCCGAGTTCGACGCCGAGGTCGTCATCGAGGCCGCCGAGCTGTCGCCGTTCGTCACCTGGGGCACCAACCCGGGCCAGGGCGCGCCGCTGTCCGCCTCGGTCCCCGACCCCGCTTCGTACGAAGACGCCTCGGAGCGCCTCGCCGCCGAAAAGGCCCTGGAGTACATGGGGTTGGAGGCCGGCCAGCCGCTGCGCTCCATCCATGTCGACACCGTCTTCGTAGGCTCCTGCACCAACGGCCGCATCGAGGACCTGCGCGCCGCCGCGGACGTCATCAAGGGCCGCAAAGTCGCCGACGGCGTACGGATGCTGGTCGTCCCGGGCTCCGCGCGGGTGGGCCTGCAGGCCGTCTCCGAGGGCCTGGACGTGGTCTTCAAGGAGGCCGGCGCCGAGTGGCGGCACGCGGGCTGCTCCATGTGCCTGGGCATGAACCCCGACCAGCTCGCCCCCGGTGAGCGCTCCGCCTCCACCTCCAACCGCAACTTCGAGGGCCGGCAGGGCAAGGGCGGCCGCACCCACCTGGTGTCCCCCCAGGTCGCCGCCGCCACCGCGGTCCTCGGCCACCTGGCCTCCCCGGCCGATCTCGCCGCCGCCGACGCCCGTACGCCCGCTGGAGTCTGATCAGTCATGGAAGCATTCACCACCCACACCGGCCGGGCCGTCCCGCTGCGCCGCAGCAACGTCGACACCGACCAGATCATCCCCGCCCACTGGCTCAAGAAGGTGACGCGGGACGGGTTCGAGGACGGGCTGTTCGAGGCCTGGCGCAAGGACCCCGAGTTCGTGCTCAACCGGCCCGAGCGGCAGGGCGCGACCGTCCTGGTCGCCGGCCCCGACTTCGGCACCGGATCCTCCCGCGAGCACGCCGTCTGGGCGCTGCAGAACTACGGCTTCAAGGCCGTGATCTCCTCCCGCTTCGCCGACATCTTCCGCGGCAACTCGCTGAAGAACGGCCTGCTCACGGTGGTCCTCGACCAGAAGATCGTGGACGCGCTGTGGGAGCTCACGGAGGCGGACCCCACGACGGAGATCACCGTCGACCTCGAGGCCCGCGAGGTGCGCGCCGAGGGCGTCACCGCCTCCTTCGAGCTCGACGAGAACTCCCGCTGGCGGCTGCTGAACGGGCTCGACGACATCTCCATCACGCTGCAGAACGAGGCGGACATCGCCGCCTACGAGGCGAAGCGTCCGTCGTTCAAGCCGCGCACGCTCACGGCCTGACGCATACCGCAGGCGAAGCCCTGCCGAGTGGTCGACTTTCGGCCACCCCCACACCCCGCCCGTACCCCCGATCGGCCCGATCGGGGGTACGGGCGTCTCTGCGTCCGTCCGGCTGCGCGCACCGCCCCGGCTCCCCTCAACTTCCCACGTTACGAAGGTGATTGCCGGGGTACGCGCGTCATGTGCCCACGGATTTCGCGGGTGTCGGGAAGGTCGTCCGAGGCGGCAGTTGCCCCCTGCGCAGGCGACAACTCGCCCCAGATGGCACAATCTGTGCATGGAACACGACGGCCAACTCGAGCTCTATACGGCGGTCGCGGTCCGGCTCAAGGAAGCGCACTCGAGGGTGCGCGCACTGCAAGTCCCGGAGGGCGTACGGATGGCGCTGACCCGGAAGCTGCTGGTCATTACGGCCGCGGCCAAGCACGATCTCGCCGGTGCGGCAAGGCGTCTGGAGCGGTTCGTCGCGGACCTCGACGAGGGGCGATTGCCCGAAGAGGAACCCTGAACCGGTCGAGGCGGTCGAGTCCGTTGCGGCACAAGGGTGATTAGCCCGTTTCGTGTTTGATTTGCGGTATATATCTGCCTAACGTGCGAAAAAGCTTGAACACTTTCGTTCTGGCGATGTCTCCGAAGGGGAAGACGTGAACAAGGCGCAGCTCGTAGAAGCGATTGCCGACAAGATGGGCGGTCGCCAGCAGGCCGCCGATGCTGTCGACGCGGTCCTGGACGCCATCGTCCGCGCGGTGGTCGCGGGTGACCGGGTCTCGGTCACCGGTTTCGGTTCGTTCGAGAAGGTCGACCGTCCGGCCCGCTACGCCCGCAACCCCCAGACGGGCGAGCGGGTTCGGGTCAAGAAGACCTCCGTTCCGCGGTTCCGTGCGGGGCAGGGTTTCAAGGACCTGGTCAGCGGGTCGAAGAAGCTCCCGAAGAACGACATCGCCGTCAAGAAGGCCCCCAAGGGCAGTCTGTCCGGCCCGCCGCCCACCATTTCCAAGGCGGCGGGCAAGAAGGCGGCCGCCAAGAAGGCCGCCGCCAAGAAGACGACGGGTGCGGCGAAGACCACGACGGCCGGGAAGACGACGGCGAAGAAGGCCACCACCAAGGCGGCGGCCAAGAAGACCACCGCCAAGAAGGCGGCGCCCGCCAAGACCGCGGCGCCCGCCAAGACCACCGCCGCGAAGAAGACCACCGCCAAGAAGGCTCCGGCGAAGAAGGCGACGGCCAAGAAGGCGCCCGCCAAGAAGTCCACCGCGCGCAAGACCACCGCCAAGAAGACCACCGCCCGCAAGAAGTAGCCGAGGGCAAGCGGTACTCACGCGCCGGGCCGGACTCCGTCGGGGAGCCCGGCCCGCGGCGTGTCCGGGGGCGGCGACCGGAAGGCGGCCGGCCGGAACGTCCGGTCAGAACGTCTGGAGCGTCACCAGCGTGATCCGCCGGCCCTCGCCCTCGCCCTCGGTCTCGATGCGCACCCGCTGCCCGGGACGCAGCAGCCTCAGGCCCCCCGCGTCGAACGCCGGAGCGTCGAAGGGCACCGGGGTGCCGTCGTCCAGGAGCACCTGACCGCTGCGGCTGACGGGGTCGTAGGTGTATGCGGTGGCCTGCATGGCGGCAGCCTACTGCTCCGGGATCAGCAACCGCGCGGCGGCCGCGGCCGTGTGGGGGCCCACCCCCAGCGCCAGCGCCGCCCGCAGGTCGTCGCCGGTGTCCACGTCCTGTCGTACGGAATCCACCGCCGCCAGGCGCAGCTCCACGGCCCCGGACGCCCGGTGCCGGGCCCGGGAATCGGGACCGAAGGACGGGCGCAATTCCCGGTCCGGGGACGCGGCCAGCAGGGTCGTGCCGATCGCGGCGGTATCCGCGAGAAAGGCGCGCGGGAATGCGGCGGCCGTATCGAGAACACGGGCCAATTCCGACGGGCGGAGCGCCGGCAGATCGGCGTTGAGGGCCGCCACGCAGCCGGCGCGCCGGGACGCGCGCACCACCGCCGCCGCGTGGGCGAGAGCGGCGTTCAGTCCGCTGCCCGGCTCGTCGGGGACGATCCCGGCGCCCAGGGCGCTCAGCTCACGGCCCGCCCGGGCGTCGTCCGTGACGACCACCACATCCCGCACCGCCGGGCACGCCAGCGCGGCCGCCACCGTGTCCTGGGCGAAGGCGAGCGCGAGGCCCGGGCGCAGTCCGTCGTCCGCGGTGTCCGACAGCCTGCTCTTGGCCCGGTCCAGCGGCTTCAGGGGCACCACCAAGGTCCACTGCACGAGTGTTACGTCCCTCTCTTGTCGCGGCCATTGTCCCCCGGGGCGCCCGGTGCCCGGAGGAAGGGGGAGGGGTGCGGAGCCGCACGCGGGGGCGCTGGCGGGAGACGGGCGGGCGTACGGTGTTCTCGACAGACCGGCGGCCCGGGGCGACACTTGTGCGGCCCGCCTGGCCTCCGGGTCCAGGCCCTAGAGGAAGGTGTCCTTGTGCCGCGCCGCAGAATCGGCTTCTGGTACCGCTTCGCCGCGGTGATCTGCAAACCGCCGCTGGTGCTTCTGCTCAAGCGGGACTGGCGTGGAATGGAAAACATTCCGGCCGAGGGTGGATTTATCACCGCGGTGAACCACAATTCGCACATCGATCCCTTCGCCTACGCGCACTTTCAGTACAACACCGGACGTGTTCCGCGATTCCTGGCGAAGAGCGGGCTTTTCAAGAAGGGATTCGTCGGCGCCGCGATGCGCGGCACCGGGCAGATCCCCGTCTACCGCGAGAGCACGGACGCGCTCAGCGCCTTCCGTGCGGCGATCGACGCCGTGGAGCGCGGTGAATGCGTCGCCTTCTATCCCGAGGGCACCCTCACCCGCGACCCGGACGGCTGGCCCATGACCGGCAAGACGGGTGCCGCGCGCGTCGCCCTGCAGACCAAGTGCCCCGTGATCCCGGTCGCCCAGTGGGGTGCCAACGAGGTGCTGCCGCCGTACGCCAGGAAGCCCCGCCTCCTGCCGCGCAAGACCCACCGGGTCCTGGCCGGACCGCCGGTGGACCTGAACCGCTTCTACGACCGGGAGATGACCCCGGAACTGCTCAAGGAGGCGACCGAGGCGATCATGGCGGCCATCACCCGCCAGCTGGAGGAGATCCGCGGCGAGAAGGCCCCCGAGACGCCCTACGACCCGCGTCGCGAGCGCATCGAACAGCGCCGCAGGACCCGGGCGCAGAAGCAGCGGACGGGACGGCACGGCACACAGGCGCCGGGCGCGGAGCCGACGGGCGCACAGGCACGGGGAGACCGGCCGCCGGGACCACCGGCGCCGAGGACGGAACAGGCACAGAGGGGGGCCGCCGTGCGGGAAGAGGGGCTGGGCACGTGAGCAAGCCGGTCAAGGCGGCCGTCTTCGGCACCGGATCGTGGGGTACGGCCTTCGGCATGGTCCTCGCCGACGCGGGCTGCGACGTCGTGCTGTGGGGGCGGCGCCCCGAACTCGCCGAAGCGGTCAACTCCACCCGCACCAATCCCGACTACCTGCCCGGCGTCGAACTCCCCCGGAACGTGCGGGCCACCGCGGACGCCGCCGAGGCGGCGCGCGACGCCGACTTCACCGTCCTCGCCGTCCCCTCGCAGACGCTGCGCGGCAACCTCGCCGAGTGGACGCCGCTGCTCGCCCCCGGCACGGTCCTCGTGTCGCTGATGAAGGGCGTCGAACTCGGCTCCGCCATGCGCATGAGCGAGGTGATCGAGGACGTGGCCAAGGTGGGCCCCGACCGGATCGCCGTGGTCACCGGCCCCAACCTGGCCCGCGAGATCGCCGCCCGGATGCCGGCCGCCGCCGTGGTCGCCTGCACCGACGAGGCCGTCGCCCAGCGGCTCCAGGCCGCCTGCCACACGCCGTACTTCCGGCCGTACACCAACACCGACGTCGTCGGCTGCGAACTGGGCGGCGCCGTGAAGAACGTGATCGGGCTGGCCGTCGGCATCGCGGACGGCATGGGGCTCGGCGACAACGCCAAGGGCTCGCTCATCACCCGCGGCCTCGCCGAGACCACCCGGCTCGGCGTCGCGCTGGGCGCCGACCCGCTGACCTTCTCCGGGCTCGCGGGACTCGGCGACCTGGTGGCCACCTGCTCGTCACCGCTGTCGCGCAACCACACCTTCGGCACCAACCTCGGCAAGGGCATGACCCTCGAGGAGACCATCGCGGTCACCAAGCAGACCGCCGAGGGCGTCAAGTCCTGCGAGTCGGTGCTGGATCTGGCCCGCCGGCACGGTGTCGACATGCCGCTCACCGAGACGGTCGTCGGCATCGTGCACGAGGGCAAGCCTCCCGCGGTCGCCCTCAAGGAGCTGATGTCGCGCAGCGCGAAACCCGAACGACGCTGAGCGACGACCCCCTCCATCCGGCTCACACGCGGCGTTGCGGGCGCTGTCTCCCGGCTCTGCCAACGGGTACTCTCGTCGCGATATGAGCACCGAGAACCTCCCCCAGAACCCCGAGCAGCCGCCGCGCAAACCGCGTGTGGCCGTCGTGTTCGGCGGGCGCAGCTCCGAACACGGGATCTCCGTGGTCACCGCCGGAGCCGTCCTCAAGGCCATCGACCGGACCAAGTACGACGTCCTGCCGATCGGCATCACCGCGGAGGGCCGGTGGTTCCTCACCGCCGACGAACCGGAACGCATGGCGATCACCGATCGCCGCACCCCCAGCGTCGACCAGCTCGCCGAGTCGACGGAGGGCGGAGTGGTGCTCCCCGTCGACCCCGCCAACCGCGAAGTCGTCTACAGCGAGCCCGGCTCGGTGCCCAAGGCGCTCGGCGAGGTCGACGTGGTCTTCCCGGTGCTGCACGGCCCCTACGGCGAGGACGGCACCCTGCAGGGCCTGCTGGAGCTCTCCGGCGTCCCCTACGTCGGCTCGGGCGTGCTCGCCTCGGCCGTCGGCCAGGACAAGGAGTACATGAAGCGGGTGTTCACCTCCTTCGGGCTCAAGGTCGGCCCGTACGTGGTGATCCGGCCGCGCGAGTGGCAGCAGGACGAGTCCGCCGCCCGGAAGAAGATCATCGACTTCGCCGGCGAGCACGGGTGGCCGCTGTTCGTGAAGCCCGCGCGGGCCGGCTCGTCGATCGGCATCACCAAGGTCGACGACCTCTCCGGTCTGGACGAGGCGATCGCCGAGGCCCAGCGCCACGACCCGAAGATCCTCGTCGAGGCGGCGCTCACCGGCCGCGAGATCGAGTGCGGCGTGCTGGAGTTCGAGGACGGCCCGCGCGCTTCGGTGCCCGCCGAGATCCCGCCGCCCGACGCGCACGCGTACTACGACTTCGAGGCCAAGTACATCGACTCCACCCCCGGCATCGTGCCCGCGCCGCTGACCGGGGAGGAGACGGCCGAGGTGCGCCGGCTCGCGGTGGAGGCGTTCGAGGCGGCCTCCTGCGAGGGACTGGTCCGCGCGGACTTCTTCCTCACCGAGGACGGCGATTTCGTGATCAACGAGATCAACACGATGCCCGGCTTCACGCCGATCTCCATGTACCCGCAGATGTGGCAGGCCAGCGGCGTCGGCTACCCGGAGCTGGTGGACCGGCTGGTGCAGGCGGCGCTGCGACGCCCGACCGGGCTGCGCTGAGCCGCACACGGACCGCGGGCGGCGCGGAGGCCGGACGGCCGGTACGGCTTCACGGACGGTACGGCTTCAGGAGGCGATCCCCTTGGGGATCGCCTCCTTGACGGCCGGGGCGAGATCGATCAGCACACCCGTGCTGTCCCGCCCGTCGGTCACCTCGACCTCGACGTACGCCTCGCGGTTGGCGGTGGTGAAGCGGTAGTCGTCGTCCCCCTGCTTCTCCATCAGCCAGTCGACGCCGTTGACGCCGCCCGGCACCGCGTCCGGGTCGGCGCCGTCGGCCACCCTCGGGTCGACCATCTTCGGCGGTCGCGTGACCCCGCACCGCAGTATGATCGCCACGCCGCCCCAGCCCGCGGTCAGTTCGGACGCGGGTTCGGGATCGTCGCGACTCTCACCGTCCACCTTCGCCGGCAGGGCCTTGTCCAGGTTCCGGCACAGCTTGGTGACCTTCGCGTCCGGGCTGGGAACCGCCGCGGACGCGCTGCCGTCTGCTGAGGAGCAGCCCGCGGCGGTGATCAGCACCGCGAGGGCGGGCAGGATGGCGTGCCGGTGACGGAAGGAGTTCACCGGCACAGGGTAGACGGGGGCTACAGATGGACGACCGGGCAGGTCAGGGTACGGGTGATCCCGTCCACCTGCTGGACCTTCGCGACCACCATCCGGCCCAGGTCGTCGACGGTGTCGGCCTGGGCGCGCACGATCACGTCGTACGGCCCGGTCACGTCCTCGGCCTGGATGACTCCGGGGATCTTGCCGATCAGCTCGGCGACGGTCGACGCTTTGCCGACCTCCGTCTGGATCAGAATGTACGCCTGTACCACGGAACCTCCAGGGCGGCCACGAGGATCATGTGGGGAAAAGGAACGCCACGGTATCGCGTCGCCGCTCGTCGCGGGGAGATCTGCGGGAACCGGGCCTTGCGCGCCGGGGTGCAGGCACGAGAGAAGTTGACGGTCACTTCGACCGTAGCGAGCGCGCGGACGACTCGCGACCGGGCACGGTCGGGGACAGCGACAGGGACAGAAGGGGAGCAAGGGACATGAAGGGCACTGTTGGTGAGCTCGGGGAGTTCGGGCTCATCAGGGAGCTCACCTCCCGTCTCACCACCACCCCGGCGGTCCGGGTCGGCCCCGGCGACG
>NZ_JAPSKQ010000150.1 GCF_031181555.1 Streptomyces sp.
GATGAAGAACTCCTTCACCTTGCGGGTGACGGTCTGCTCCTGGCGCAGGTAGTAGTTCTTCACGTACTGCTGGGTGATCGTGGAGCCGGACTGCTTGCCCTTGCCGGTGGCGGTGTTCCAGGCGGCGCGGACCATGGCCTGGGGGTCGATCGCGGACTCGCTGTAGAAGTCGCGGTCCTCGGCGGCCAGGACGGCGTGCCGGGCGTCCTCGGAGATCCGGTCGAGGGTGACGTTCTCCCGGTTGACCTCGCCGTCGCGGGCGATGACGGTGCCGTCGGCGTACAGGTAGACGTTGGCCTGCTGGATGGCGAGGGCGTTGGCGGGCGGGATCTGCACGAGCGTGTAGCCGAGGACGAGGCCGCCGACGATCAGGAGGGCGCCGACGAGGAGGGTGCCGAGCGTCATGCGCCAGGTGGGGATCAGTCTGCGCCGTCCGGTGCGCCGGTCCTTGCCCTTGCCTCCCGCCGGGCGCTGCGGGGCGTCGGCCGCCTGAGGTTCTCTCGATGCCCAGCCCGGGCCGGGCTGCTGCGGCTGCGGCTCGTCGCTCATGTCGTGCACGGACTCCTGTTTCGCCTCGTTCGGTTGCGTACGCCTGCTGCGCTCCTCTTATTGAAGACTGTCGCATCCGGCGATCAGTTCCCCGTCCACGGCGCGCGCCGCGCACACATGTGCCTTGTCACACGCATGGCCCTGTGTCCGGCCGGACTTCCGGTGCCCCCGGGGCGCCGGAAAATGCGTGGCGGGCGGTCCGCCGCGGCCACTAGGCTCCTGCGCTTCGGTGCCGGGTGCGGGAGGAGGGGTGCGGGCGTGGGCGCGGGGCGGTTGTACCTGGCCGTCGCGGTGGGGGGCTTCCGGCGGTACGCGACGTACCGGGCGGCCACCGCGGCGGGGGTGTTCACCAACACCGTCTTCGGGCTGATCCTGGTGTACACGTACCTGGCCCTGTGGGAGGCCCGGCCGGGTCTCGGCGGGTACGAGCAGCCGCAGGCCGTCACGTACGTGTGGCTGGGGCAGGCGCTGTTCGCGACGCTGGCGGTCCAGGGCGGCGGGTTCGAAACCGAACTGATGGAGCGCATCCGTACGGGTGAGGTCGCGATCGACCTGTACCGGCCGGCCGATCTGCAGCTGTGGTGGCTGGCGAACGACCTGGGGCGGTCGCTGTTCCAGCTGCTGGGGCGGGGGGTGGTCCCGTTCCTCTTCGGGGTGCTGGTGTTCCCCGTGGCGCTGCCGAGTGACGCGCTCACGTGGCTGGCGTTCCTGGTCGCGGTGGCCTTGGCGATGGTGGTCAGTTTCGCGATCCGCTACCTGGTGGCGCTGAGCGCGTTCTGGCTGCTGGACGGCACGGGTGTGATGCAGATCATGATGATCGCCGGGCTGTTCTGCTCGGGGATGCTGCTGCCGCTGAACGTGTTCCCGGGGGTGCTCGGCGAGGTGGTGCGCGTCCTGCCGTGGGCGTCGCTGCTGCAGGGGCCCGCGGACGTGCTGCTGGGGGAGGCCGGGGTGCTGTCCACCTACGTCCTGCAGGGGGCGTGGGCGGTGGCGCTGCTGGCGGCCGGGCGGCTGCTGCAGTCGGCGGCGACGCGGCGGGTGGTGGTCCAGGGTGGGTGAGGACGGCCGGCTGGTCCAGGGGCTGCGCGCCTACGGGCTGATCGCCGGGATGTGGATCCGTTCCACGATGGCCTACCGGGCGTCCTTCGTGATGACCGTGATCGGCGGTCTGCTGGTGACCGGGCTCGACTTCGTCGGGATCGCGCTGATGTTCTCGCAGATCGACGCGCTCGCCGGGTACACGCTGGCCGAGGTGGCGTTCCTCTACGGCCTGTCCGCCACGTCCTTCGGGGTCGCCGACCTGGCGCTGGGCTCGATGGACCGGCTGGGGCGCCGGGTGCGTGACGGCACGCTGGACATGCTGCTCGTGCGGCCGGCGCCGGTGCTGGCCCAGGTCGCCGCGGACCGTTTCGCGCTGCGCCGGGTGGCCCGCGTGCTGCAGGGGCTGCTGGTCCTGGGGTACGCGCTCGCCTCCCTGGACCTCGACTGGACGGCGGCGAAGCTGCTGCTGATGCCGGTGATGCTGGTCAGCGGAGCGGTGATCTTCTGCGCGGTGTTCGTGGCGGGCGCGGCGTTCCAGTTCGTGGCGCAGGACGCCTCCGAGGTGCAGAACGCGTTCACCTACGGGGGGACGACGCTGCTGCAGTATCCGCCGACGGTGTTCGGGCAGGACCTGGTGCGCGGGGTGACGTTCGTGCTGCCGCTCGCCTTCGTCAACTGGCTGCCCGCGAGCCATGTGCTGGGGCGGCCGTATCCGCTGGAACTGCCGGGGTGGGCGGCGTTCGCGTCGCCGCTGGTGGCGGTGGCGTGCTGCGCACTGGCGGGTCTGGCGTGGCGGACGGGGCTTCGCTCGTATCGGAGTACAGGGAGTTGACCGGTGGACGACGGCAGGGACAGGGGCGGCGGCGGTGGCGGTGACGACGGGTTCATCTCGCTCGACCGCGTGGAGAAGGTCTTCGAGGTGCGGAAGAGGACCGGGTTCCTGAAGCGGGAGCGGCGGCGGGTGCGGGCCGTCGACTCGCTCTCCTTCACGGTGGCGCGCGGCGAGATGGTCGGCTACATCGGGCCGAACGGCGCGGGCAAGTCGACCACGATCAAGATGCTCACCGGGATCCTGACGCCCAGCGGCGGCCGGCTCCGGGTGGCGGGGATCGACCCCTCCCGGGAGCGGACGCGGCTCGCGCACCGTATCGGGGTGGTGTTCGGGCAGCGGACGACGCTGTGGTGGGACCTGCCGCTGATCGACTCGTACCGGCTGGTGCACCGCATGTACCGCATCCCGGACGCGCGGTACCGCGAGAACCTCGACCGGATGGTCGAACTCCTCGGCCTGGGCGAGCTGTTGGACGTTCCGGTGCGGCAGCTGTCGCTGGGGCAGCGGATGCGCGGCGACATCGCGGCGGCGCTGCTGCACGACCCGCAGGTGCTGTACCTGGACGAGCCGACGATCGGTCTGGACGTGGTCTCCAAGACCAGGGTGCGGGAATTCCTGCGGGAGTTGAACGCCGAGCGGGCCACGACGGTGCTGCTGACCACGCACGACCTCCAGGACATCGAGCAGTTGTGCTCGCGGGTGATGGTCATCGACCACGGCCGGCTGATGTACGACGGTCCGCTCGCCGGGCTGCACGAGGCGGGGGAGAGCGAGCGGACGCTGGTGGTGGACCTGGAGCGGGAGCTGCCGCCGATCGACGCGCCGGCGCCCGCGCGGGTGGTGCGGGTGGAGGGGCCGCGGCAGTGGCTGGCGTTCCCGGCGTCCCAGTCGGCGGCCCCGCTCGTGGCGCGGATCGCGGCGGACCATCCGCTGGTCGACCTGTCGGTGCGGGAGCCGGACATCGAGGCGGTGATCGCCAGGATGTACGCGGAGCGGGCCGGGCGGGCGGTCCCGTAGGGGTGTGCCGGGACCGGGCGGTCCCGCGGCCGTGTGCCGGGGTCGGGGCGGTCTCGTAGCCGTGCGGTGGAGGTAACTCGTAGGCTGCTGGGTATGACCGACGACGCAGCCCCGGACCTCCGCGCCTCCGACGCCGATCGTGAGCGGGTCGTTGACATCCTGCGGGACGCCCTGGCGGAGGGGCGCCTGGACATGGAGGAGTTCGAGGAACGGCTCGACGCGACGTACAAGGCGCGGACGTACGGGGAACTGGCGCCGATCACCCGCGACCTGCCGGCCGCCCACGGCGTGGCCGTCCCCGCCGTCTCCCTGACCAAGGACCCCGAGCGGGGCGGGAATTGGGCGGACCGGATCGTCGGCGGCGGCGACGAGGACACGTCGACGTGGGCGGTGGCCGTCATGTCGGGCTTCCAGCGCAAGGGGCACTGGACGGCGCCGCGCCGCTTCAACTGCTTCGCGTTCTGGGGCGGCGGGGAGATCGATCTGCGCGAGGCGAACTTCGCGGACCGCGAGGTCGTGATCAACGCCGTGGCGGTCATGGGCGGGATCGACGTCATCGTGCCGCCCGGGGTCGAGGTCGTCGTGCGCGGTGTCGGGGTCATGGGCGGCTTCGACCACCGGGAGGAGGGCGTCCCGGGCGAGCCGGGCGCCCCGCGGGTGATCGTCACCGGCTTCGCCTTCTGGGGCGGCGTCGGCGTCCAGCGCAAGCTGCCCCGCGCGGAGAAGCAGCGCCTGCGCGAGGAGCGCCGCCGCGAGAAGCTGGAGCGCAAGGCGGCCCGCCACCAGCTGGACGGCTCCCGCCACGACCCGCTGGGCCTGAACCTGCACGGCCTGTCCGACCGGCACGCCGAGGAGCACGGCGAGCGCGGGCGCCGGCACGACGGGGGCCGCTGACCGCGGCACCCGCCCCGGTCCTCGGGCCGGGACCCTCAGGCCAGGAGCATGGCCATGTCCCATTCGGTCGTGGTGCGGCCCTTCGCGTAGGCGTCCAGGGCGAGGGCCGTTCCGGTCGAGCCCTCCAGGAACGCGGGGACGTCGGCGCCCTGCGCGATCTGCGTGAGGCTGGCCCGGAACCCGAACCGGTACCCGGGACGGAACTCGGCGAGCGTACGGGCCGCCATGTCGTCGACGAGGTCGGACAGGCGCTTGTCGCCGATGGATTCGTTCAGGACGGCGAGCAGGTGCATCAGCCCGCTCCATCCGTGGCACAGGTGGGCGTTGTCGATGTTCCAGGTATCCGGATCGGTGGCCAGCAGAGGCAGCAGGGAACGGTGGGCGAGCCGCAGCCAGTCGGCGCGGTCCAGGGCCTGCCCCGCGAGCTGTATCGAGCGGGAGATCCCCGGGGCGCCGTAGCACCAGGACGGGCGCCAGCGGGGTGCCGCCGGGCCGCCGGGCCCGGCCGCCCAGTCGTCGAGGGTCACGTGCGGGGGCCAGACCGGGCCGCCGGTGTCCTCGCCCTCGTACGCCCACCGCCGAAGGAGGCCGACCAGCCGTTCGATGGCCTCGCGCTGCCCGTCCACGACGGCGCCCTGCCGCCAGGCCAGGGACAGCAGGGCCAGCGGCCCCGCCACGCCGTGCGAGAGTCCGAGGTTCAGGTGGCCGTCGGGCATCTCGGCCTCCTGCCCCAGCTTGGGCGCCGCCCACGTCCACCAGTGGGGCACCCGCAGGCCCCGGTGGGTGATCTCACCGTGTGCCATGCGGGTCAGATAGGTGAGGACGAGACCCAGTTCCTCGTCGCACCGCTCCCGGCGGGCCAGCAGGTAGCGGCCGACGCCGCTCATGCCGCGGACCACTTCGAACTCCCCGTTGGTCGTCGTCGGGGTGTCCCGGACCTCGGGCAGCGCGCGGCGGACCAGCCGGCGCTGGTGGTCGTCGAGCCGGTCGAGGGCCGAGCGGTAACCGCCGGTGGCGCGGTGGGCGACGAGCACGGCGAGGGCGACGGCACCCGGACCGGTGTAGATGCCGGCCGGGGCGTGGGCCGTGGCGGCCATCGCCCGCATCGCCCGCGCGAGGTAGGCGTGTGCTCGCGCGGCGTCCTCGGGGCCGGGGCGGCCGCGGCCGGTGAACGCCAGTGACACCCCGGGGAATCCGCTGGAGAGGGCCAGGTCCGACCACAGGGGCTCGCGCGGGGCGACCGGCGTGGTGCCCGGGATGCGGGTGTCGGCGGCGGTGGCCTCGGGGTCGGCCAGCCGGTCGAAGACCTGGGCGGCGACCACGCGCGCCGCGTCCGCGTGGCGGGGGACGGTCATCCGGTCTCCTCCTGGGGACGCCGGGTGTGGGCCAGACGGCCCTGGTGGTCACGGGCGACGCCCCGCAGCACGGCGTAGCCGGTGTCCTCGCCCGCCCGGTCGATACCGAACAGGCGGTTGTGCTGCATGTGCAGCAGCGCCATGACGGCCTCGGCGTGCTGGGCGGTCCCGGGTGCCCGCCCCCCGTCCGACAGCAGCAGAGCGCCGTACTTCCCGGTCTCGGGCGTGTTGCTCCACAGGTCGGCCAGGGGATCGCCCAGTACGCGGGCCGCGCTCTCGGCCGTGCGGCCGGGCACGATCAGCGACAGGGCCTGCTCCCGGTGGCGCCGGTAGGCCGCGTGGGCGGGCCCCTTGGGCAGAGCGCGGCTGATCCACGCCGACCAGTCCCAGTCGCCGAGCGACTCCAGCAGCAGCGCGTGGTTGACGGCCGCCAGTACCGGGGCGGGCAGGGTCAGCCGGCCCCGGGCCACCATGCCGATCTGGGCCAGCGCCGACCGGCTGTCCACGCAGAACATCCGCTCCGCGTGGGGGAGGGCGTCGGGTCCGCCGTAGCGGTCGGTCTCGGGCCGGTAGGTGTCGAGGACCATGGTCCTGATCACCCCGGTCTCCTGCCAGTTCCGGCTCACCGCGGCGAGCCGGGGCAGGACCGTGGTGCGCAGGACGCCGGCCGCCGCGTGCAGTCGGAGGCGGAGGTGGGGTTCGGGGTCGCGGTACCGGATGAAGTGCCAGCTGCGCAGCTCGTCCCCGAGCGGTCCCAGCAGGGCGGGCAGGCAGGTGTGCAGCAACTCGTCGTGCGTGTCCGGCTGCGCGTAGAACTTGGCGTAGAGCCACTCCTCACCCGGCAGGTGCCGGAGGGAGTGGTCCGTGGGCCGGGGCGCGGACGCCGGGGGGCGGGGCCCGCCGGCGGGCTTGCGGTGACCGGTCCTCCGGGGGTCGCCGCCGGACGGACGGGAGGGCCGGTCCGGCGCCGTGGTCCGGGCGAGCGGAATGACGACCTCGGCGCAGTGCCCGCCGGTCCAGCCCAGCCCGCGTCCTCCGTCCGTCAGGTCCTCCATGATCGCCAGAGAGCCGCCCCCGCGGACCTCCTGGCGGAAGACCTCCCGGTGCCAGCGGTCCGTGAGGTCCACCCGGTACGCACGGTCCCACCGGGCGAGGTTCACCTCGTCCGGTACGCGGTAGCGCTCCCGCCACGCGGCGACGGCGCCGTCCCACCCGGACCCGCCGCCGGCCGCCGCACGCAGGTGCCGGTCGGGAATCCAGCGGCGGGGGGAGACCGTGACGCGGCCGTACGTCACACGCGGGAGATGGGGCAGCCCCTCCAGCCCGCACCAGTTCCACCCCGTCCACGTCCTGGCCCTGCCGAAGACGAGGTCCACCAGCAGACGGGCGACGGGCGGTGCCTCGCGTTCGAGGGCGAGCATGTGCGGCACCACGGGGAGGACCTCGCGCCCGTCGTCCGGCAGGACCAGCCGCAGCCCCGACGCGTCCGGCGTGACGAGGAGGCGACGCCAGTCCAGGGTGCCCCGGTCGCCCCGGTCGGCGTAGACACCCACCGGGATCCGGTACGGCAGCAGGGGCGGGACCTGAGCCATGTTGAGCGCACGCACCGTGTACGGCCGGTACACCACCTGGGCCGGTACCGTCCTGGCGTCGCCGAGCCCGGTGAGCAGCGACTCCAGCTCACCCTCCACGGCGGTGAGCCGGGCGAACCTGCCGACGGTGGCCCCGGCCACCCAGGAGCCCATGTACGCGGGGGAGACGAGCCGGAAGTCGCCGCGGTCGACGGCCTGGCAGCTCTCGGCCAGCAGCTGCAGGCACAGCTCCAGGGACCTGGGCGGGGCGATCTCCTCGCCGGTCGTCCGGCCGGCGGCCAACGCGTCGACGAGACCGGGGGTGAGCCGGACCTCGTCGTCACCGCTCAGCAGCGCCTCCTGCACCAGGTCGTGCGTGAGGAGGCGGCGGGACTTGGGCAGCGGCTCGGCGTCGCGCCTGCCCGCGGACTCCGGATCCTCGCGCTCGCCGTAGCCGGCCGGGAAGCCGATGCCGCGATGCGGATCGACGAGCCGGCCCAGCGGGACGACGCCGGTCGTGCCGTACGCCTCCAGGAACCGGTCGCGGTAGGCGCGCATGTGGGTGTGCGTGAGCCAGTCCCCGGAGAGCTCCCACATGGCGGAGGCGTAGCGGGCCGCCTCCTCGGTCACGGTCCGTGAGATCCGGATGTCGGCGTCCATGCGGAGGTCGACGTGGACAGGCGGCCGGGGCTCGGTCCCTTCCGGGTCGGTCACGTGCATGAGCCGGCGCCACGCCGCGTGGCCCGCGCCGGGCTCCGCCGCGGCGTAGGCGTCCAGGGCCGCGCGGACGGACTCGACCTCGGCCCTGGCCCCGGGCACCGCGGAAACGGCCGCCGAGACGCGGTCGAACAGCGCGTCGTCCAGGTCCTGCGGCGTGATGGACGTCAGCAGGAAACCGTGCCGCACGAGCTCGAACAGGGCGCCGTCCAGCCGGTCGGCACCGAAGCGGGGAAAGGCGGTGGACGCCTCCTCCAGCAGTTTGCCGTAGGCGACGGGCCGCGCCGTTCGCTCGCGCACCCAGTTCACCAGGTCCCCGGCCCGGACGGAGACCTCACGTCCGTCGCCGGGAACGACGAGCCGGTCACCCCGTGTCCGGCACAGGTCGCTCAGGACGACGTGAACGCCGCGCCGCACCTCGGGAAGCGCGAGCCACCGCGTGACGCGTCGCGTCAGCCAGGCCGCGTCCAGCCGTACGGCCTTGTGACCGGGACCGGACAGCACCACCCTCGTGGTGTCCTGCGCGCGTGCCGGAGCCACGCCGGCGAAGAGACCGAACGGCGTGGGCCTGGTCTGCGCCCGCAGTGCGTAGCGGGAGAGGGCCAGCGCCGTGCGGCGCAGCCGTTTGCCGTCGAGGCCCGCTCCCGCGTCGAGCCGGTCGAGGGATTCGGTGAGACTGCCGCTGGCCACCTGCAGGGCCTCGCGGAACAAGGGGTGCGAGGCGGCTTCGCGCACCTGCTCGGCGGAGTCGCCGAGGGGCGGACCCCCCGCGCGGGGCATCGTCGCCATGCGAACGAACAAGCAGTCCTGCGGCGTGTAACGGTCGTCCCGCACGTGTTCCGCCTCCCCCTCGACACCTGTCCCGGCAGGACCCGCCCGGGCGGGGCCACCGACCCGGCCCGAGCGGATGCGTAGTGACGCCGGCCGGCGGTGGAGCCGGCCGGGACGACTACCAGCAGCAGAGGTTGCAGGGCGATCCGTAGGTGCTGGGCGAGGTGTAGCCACCGGACGCGAAGGCGGGGCCCTCGCCGTCGGTCTCGGAGATCTGGACGTCGAGGTCCAGCTCCGTGAGGTCGGTGGTGTCTTCCAGCAGAAGGTTGGTGCTCATAACACTCCTCCGTTCTGTGGTTCGCCGGTGTCGAGTCGACCATGGCGAAAACGGTGTGGTTCTGGTGGAACCACGCGGCAGCATAGGCTCACCGATGATCCAACTTCACCCACGCGTCGACGGGTTGGCCGAAAAGCACTGACCCGCGCCGCCGGCCGGGGAAGCACCGGACGGCCCCGCCCTCCCTTCCGGCACACGGCCCCCCCGGGCCGGAGCGCAGGGTTCATCAGCCTCCGGCCCGCCGGTGCCTTCGCGCCATGATCGAGCCGGAACGCCGCGTCACCGCCGCCTCGGACGCCTACAGCTCCGCCGGCGCCCCGCCCTTCAGGTCGTCCAGGTCGAAGACCTCGGCCATCCTCGTGTACCCCCTGTCGCTCGGGTGGAGGTGGTCGCCGGAGTCGTAGTCGGAGCGCAGACGGCGCGGGTCGTACGGGTCGCGCAGCGCCTTGTCGAAGTCGACGACCGCGTCGAAGACGCGCCCCGCGCGGATCTCCGCGTTGATCCGCTGCCGTACCGCCTCGCGCGCGTCGGTGTGACCGCGGTGGCCGCCGAAGGGCATCAGCGTCGCGCCGACGACCTTCAGCCCGCGCGCGTGGGCCTGTTCGACGAGGGCGTTCATCCCCGCGACGATCCTGTCCGGGTCGGCGGTGCCCGGCCGGCGCAGGATGTCGTTGACGCCGAGGACGACGACCACGACCCTGACGTTCGGGCGGCCCAGGACGTCGCGGCCGAAGCGGTTCAGGCCGCTGGGGTTCTCCGGGGGGCGGCCGAGGCCGTCGGCGAGGATCTGGTTGCCGCTGATGCCCCCGTTGACGACGCTGTGGCGCGGCACGTCCCGCCCGGCCTCCAGCGCGGCGCGCAGCCGGTCGGACAGGACGTCCGGCCAGCGGTTGTTGGCGCCGGTGGTGGAGGTGATGCCGTCGGTGAGCGAGTCGCCGAGGACGACGACCGTGCCCTCCGACTCGTTGCTCAGCACGTCCAGGGCCGTCAGGTACCGCCAGACGGTGCTCCGCTCGGTGTACGGCGTCCCGGTCGTGTCCCGGGTGTGCTCGCCGTGGGCGACGTAGGAGACCTGGCGCGCGTGCGGGTGGTAGGTGACCGGCCCGGACTCGGTGGGGGAGTACGTGGTGACCAGGACGTCCCCGTCCTGCGGCACGGTGATGCGCACGGCGTCGCTCGTCACCTGCCCGCCGGCCGGGATGACGACCGTCGGGGCGCCGGTGAAGGTGAGGGGCCGCATCGTCCCGGCGAGCGCCGTGGCCGTGCCGGGGTCCGCGGAGACGGCGATCGAGGCGTGGGTGACGGTCAGCGGTGACTGGCCGTAGAGATTGGAGAGCGTGACGCGGGCACTCGTACCGCCGGCGCTGGTGTGGACGACGTTGCGCACCGAGCGGCCGGCGAGCCCGGTCATCTCGGTGCCGGGCTCGCCGCCGACCGGGGAGGTGGCCCAGGAGCCGACCCAGGTGCCGGTGGAGGCGGGCGCGGCCGGGTTGTTGTTCTGGGCGCGTCCGCCGGCGAGGGCGTCGCGCTTCCTCGTGCCGCCGTCGGAGGCCACACCGACGTAGAGGGTGGCGGAAAGGGCCACGATCGCGGCGATGATCGCGGCGAGCAGGGCGCGGTGCTGGGCGGGAGGCATTCCCGCGCCCCCGTCACGACCCCGGGTCATGCTGTTCTGTTCTCCTCGGGAGGTGGGAGCCCGAGGCTCCGATCCGATCGATCCATGATGCGTCATGGGCGGGGGCGGGCCGCCGGGACCCCCTGCGCGTTCCCCCTCCGGACAGACGCCGGGAACTCCTGTTCCGTTCCAGGAGTCGGTCAGGAAGGGACAATGTGTGAGGGATCACCGAACGGGCGGAGCGGATGGGACGGCGGATGGAACGGACGAAAGCGGCGGAAGCCGAAGAGCGGGACGCCGACGGGCAGCATGCCCGCCCCGGCGCCGCCACGAACCGCGCGATGACGATGTTCAGCCCCGCGGACGAGGAGAAACGGCGCGGGGTGCGCCGGATGAAGCTCACCGCCACGGGACTGCTGCTGTTCGTCGCCCTGGTCTACGTCCTCGCCAAGTGGGCCTCCCACCAGGGCGCCGGCGCCTGGGCGGGCTACGTCGCCGCCGCGGCCGAGGCCGGCATGGTCGGCGCGCTCGCCGACTGGTTCGCGGTCACCGCCCTCTTCCGCCGTCCCCTCGGCCTGCCCATCCCGCACACCGCGATCATCCCCACCAAGAAGGACCAGCTCGGCGTCTCCCTGGGCGACTTCGTCGGCGAGAACTTCCTCTCCGAGGACGTCGTGCGCGGGCGGCTGCGCGCCGTCGGCATCGGCAGCCGGCTCGGTGCCTGGCTCTCCGTCCCCGAACACGCCGACCGGGTCACCGCCGAACTGTCGGCGGCGCTGCGCGGCGCGCTGGCCGTGCTGCGCGACTCCGACGTCCAGGCGGTGGTCGGCGAGGCCATCACGCGCCGCGCCGACGCCCAGGAGATCGCGCCCGGCATGGGCAAGATGCTGGAGAAGATCGTCGCCGACGGCGGCCACAAACGGGCCGTCGACCTGATCGTCACCCGCGCGCACGACTGGCTGGTGCTGCACGGCGACTCCGTGATGGACGCCGTGCAGGGCGGCGCGCCCGGCTGGACCCCCCGATTCGTGGACCGCAAGGTCGGCGAGCGCGTCTACAAGGAACTGCTGCGCTTCTGCGCCGAGATGCGCGACATGCCCGCCCACCCCGCGCGCGGCGCACTCGACCGCTTCCTCACCGACTTCGCCTCCGACCTCCAGTCCGACACCGACACCCGCGCCCGGATCGAACGCCTCAAGGGCGACATCCTCGGCCGCGACGAGGTGCAGGACCTGATCGCCTCCGCCTGGACCGCCGTACGGTCCATGATCGTCTCCGCGGCGGAGGACGAGCGCAGCGAACTGCGGCTGCGGGTGCGCGCCTCGCTGCTCTCGCTGGGCGCCCGGATGGCGGCCGACCCCAAGGTGCAGGGCAAGGTCGACGGCTGGCTGGAGAGCGCCGCGGTGTACGTCGTCACCACCTACCGCAAGGAGATCACCTCCCTGATCACGGACACGGTGGCGAGCTGGGACGCCGAGCACACCACCAAGAAGATCGAGGCCAACATCGGCCGCGACCTGCAGTTCATCCGCATCAACGGCACGGTCGTCGGCTCCCTGGCCGGCCTGCTGATCTACACGCTGTCGCGGGCGCTGGGGGCGTAGCGGGGGGCGCGGGAGGGGGCGCGGACGAGCGGGGCCGGGAGTGGAACCGCGTCCCCGGGGCATCCGACGGACGTTCACTTCGTCGAGGAGGGGGCCCATGACCACCGCGCAGGCCGGGACCGGCCGCACCATCACCACCAGCATTCCGGCACGGCTCGACCGCCTGCCCTGGTCGCGCTGGCACTGGTCGATCGTCATCGGTCTCGGCACCGTGTGGATCCTCGACGGCCTGGAGGTCACGGTCGTCGGCAACATCGCGAGCCGCCTGTCCGAGCCCGGCAGCGGACTGCCCATCACCTCCGGCGAGGTCACCGGCATCGCCGCCGCCCTCTACGTGGCCGGTGCCTGCTCGGGCGCCCTGTTCTGGGGGCGCCTGACCGACATCTGGGGGCGGAAAAAACTCTTCATGATCACCCTCGCGGTCTACCTCGGCGCCACCGCCCTGACCGCGATCGCCTTCGACACCTGGTGGTTCTTCCTCTTCCGCTTCATCACCGGCTTCGGCATCGGCGGTGAGTACGCGGCCATCAACTCCGCGATCGACGAGCTGATCCCGGCACAGTACCGGGGCCGTGTCGACCTGCTGATCAACGGCAGCTTCTGGCTGGGCGCGGTCGGCGGCTCGCTGCTGTCGATCGTCGCGCTCAACACGTCGATCTTCCCGGCGAACGTCGGCTGGCGGCTGACCTTCGCCCTCGGCGCCGTCCTCTCCCTGGTGATCCTCCTGGTCCGCCGGCACGTGCCCGAGAGCCCGCGCTGGCTGCTGATCCACGGCCGCGACGAGGAGGCGGAACGCATCGTCGGCGACATCGAGCGGCGGATCGAGGCCGAGAAGGGCGAACCGCTGCCCCGCGCGGAGGGCGAGCTGACCATCCACCAGCGCAAGAGCGTCACCTTCACGGAGATCGCCCGCACCCTCTTCGCCAAGTACCGCAAGCGCTCGGTCCTCGGCTTCTCCCTCTTCATCGGCCAGGCGTTCCTCTACAACGCCATCACCTTCGGCTTCGGCGCGATCCTGACCACGTTCTTCGACGTCCCCTCCGGGAACACCGGCTACTACTTCGCCGTCATCGCGCTCGGCAACTTCATGGGCCCGCTGCTGCTCGGCAAGCTGTTCGACACGGTCGGCCGCCGGGTGATGATCTCCGGGACGTACCTGATGTCCGGCCTGCTCCTCTTCGGCACGGCCTGGCTGTTCGACCGGGGCACGCTGAACGCGACCACCCTGACGGCCTGCTGGTGCGCCGTGCTGTTCTTCGCCTCGGCGGGCGCGAGCAGCGCGTACCTGACCGTCTCCGAGGTCTTCCCCATGGAGACGCGCGCGATGTCCATCGCCTTCTTCTACGCCCTCGGCACCGCCGCCGGCGGCATCAGCGGCCCCCTGCTGTTCGCCGACCTCACGGGCACCGGCGAGGTCGGGGACACCGTCCTCGCCTTCCAGATCGGTGCCGCCCTGATGTGCGCGGCGGGCCTGGTGGCCGCGTTCCTCGCGGTGAAGGCGGAACGCCGGTCCCTGGAGGACATCGCCAGGCCGCTCACCGCCGCCGCGTCGAAGACGCGGGGCGAGGTGCGCACGGGCCAGGGGACGGGAGCGGGCACGGGCACGGGGACCGGCACGGGTTCGGACCCGGCGACGGCGTAGGCGGCGCAGGGCCGGACGGCCGGCCGGCGCCCTCCCCGGGCCCGGGACGGGGCCCGGCTGACCCCCGGGACGGGGCTCAGCCGCGCCGGTCGGCGACCGCCCACGCGGCGAGCGCCACGGCTCCCGCCGCCCCGAACACGGCGGGCCACGCGCCCACCTTCCTGGCCAGCGGATGCGACCCGGCGAACGCGGCGACGTACGCGGCCGACAGCGCCCCCGCGGCCTTCCCACCGGCCCGCTCCCGCCACTGCCGCGCGGCGGCGGCTCCGGCGGTGGCGAGGACGACTCCGCCCAGCTGCCGCTTCCGCGTCCAGCGGGCCACGCCGTACCCGCCGACGAGTCCGCTCGCGGCCACCACGGAACTCGGAACCTTCGCCATGCCTGCCTCCTGGCACTGCGCCCACGGGGGGCGGGGTCTCACGGGACTTCGAGGCTAACGCCCCGGGCGGCGGCCCCGACGACCAGGCCCGGACGAGCCGGGACGAGCCGGGAACCAGCCGGGGTGAGTCGGGGGTTGTCAACTTTCCTCTCCGGAGTTATATAAGAAATCGACCGTAGGGCATCGCACGGAATGCGCCGCAAGAGAGGAGTGGAACCGTGATGCTCATGCGCACCGATCCGTTCCGCGAATTCGACCGGCTCGCGCAGCAGGTCTTCGGCACGACCGCCCGCCCGTCGGCGATGCCGATGGACGCCTACCGGTCGGGGGACGACTTCATCGTCCACTTCGACCTTCCCGGCATCGACCCCGAGACGATCGAGCTGGACGTCGAGCGCAACGTCCTCAACGTGCGCGCCGAGCGCCGCTCCCCGGCTCCCGAGGACGCGGAGATGGTGGCCGCCGAACGTCCCACCGGCACCTTCACCCGCCAGCTGTTCCTCGGCGAGACCCTGGACACGGAACGCATCGACGCGTCGTACGACGCCGGCGTCCTGACCCTGCGCATTCCGGTGGCCGAACAGGCCAAGCCGCGCCGCATCCAGATCACCGGCGGCGACAGCCGCAAGCAGATCAGCAGCTGACCCCGCACGCACACCACGCGTCCCGCGGACACCGGCCGCCCGCGGGGCGCGCCCCCATGCCCGTCCGACGCGGAGGGCGACGGAGGCCCCGGAGAACCGGAGAAGGAGAGGAGCCCCAGATGAGCACGCTGACGCCGCAGAAGCCCGCACTCTTGACCCCGGAAGAGGGCATTCCGGCCGAGGCGCCCCCGTCCCCGTCCCCGGGTCTCGACTGGCGCGAACTGGTCGACGCCGTACGGGAGTCGGGCCAGTACCCGACGCGGGCGGAGGCGGAGAGCGTCACCCGCATCGTCCTCTCCGCCCTCGGCGGCCACGTCGTCGGCGACGAACGCGTCGACCTGGCCCGCGCCCTGCCCGAGGAGGCGGCGAGAGTGGTCGCGTCCCAGATCCCGGCGACCCGCGAGCTGACGGCCGCGGAGTTCGTCGACTCGGTGGCGGCCCGCATCGAGGGCGCGACCCCGGCCACGGCCCGCTGGGACGTCAGCTCGGTCCTGAGCGTCCTGCCCTCGCTGGTCGGCGACGCCCTGGTGACCCGCATCCTGGCCCAACTGCCCCCGGGCTACGCCCTGCTCTTCGGCCGGGCGGAACTGGCCCCGGCGGAGTAACCGGCCCGGAACCCCCTCCCCACCCGCCGGAGCCGCCCCGCCGGTCCCCGCCCGGGGCCGCTCCCGTGCCGGTGCCCTCGTCCCCGCCCGCCGCGGCGGGCGAGGACGAGGGCCGGCGCGGTGGGACCGCCCCACCCGGCAAATGGTTCGACGCGCCTCCTGTTCCCAGGAGATCCTGTGAGCGCATCACAGCGCATCACAGCGCATCACAGCGCATCCCACTGCTTCCCCGGCCGGCCGCCTCCGGAGGACCGTTGAACCCCACCATCCGCCACATCACCTTCGACTGCACGGGCGATCCCTACGACCTCGCCTCG
>NZ_JAPSKQ010000314.1 GCF_031181555.1 Streptomyces sp.
CCGTGGCGGGATGCGCCACCGCCGCCCCCGCGCGCGAGCGCGACCGGGGCTCGGCGACCCCGGCCCCCTCGGCGTCGCCGAGCCGCCGCGCCCCCGCCCCGGTGGACCCCCGGAGCCTCGCCGACCTCGAACGCGAGTACGGCGCCCGCCTCGGGGTGTACGCCGTCGCCACGGACACCGGCGCGACGGTGGTCCACCGCGCCGACGAACGCTTCGCGTTCTGCTCCACCTTCAAGACGCTCGCCGCCGCCGCGGTCCTCCACCGCGACCCGCTCACCCGTCTGGACGAGCGCGTCACCTACACCCGGGCCGACCTCGCCGCCCACTCACCGGTCGCCGAGCAGCACGTCGCGACCGGCATGACCGTCCGGCAGCTGTGCGACGCCGCCGTCCGGTACAGCGACAACACGGCCGCCAACCTGCTGCTGCGCGACATCGGCGGCCCGCGCGGACTCACCGCGTACCTGCGCGGACTCGGTGACCGGGTGAGCCGTCTGGACCACTACGAGCCCGAACTGAACCGCAACCCGCCCGGAGACCCGCGCGACACCACGACGCCCCGGGCGATCGCCGCCGACCACCGTGCCCTCGTGCTCGGCGACGCCCTGCCCGCCGCGAAACGCGCCCTGCTGAAGGACTGGATGGTCCGCAACACCACCGGCGACCGGCGCATCCGGGCCGGAGTGCCCCGGGGCTGGACGGTGGGCGACAAGACCGGCACCGCCGACTGGGGCCGGGCCAACGACGTCGCCGTGCTCTGGCCGCCGCGCACCGCGCCGCTGGTGCTGGCCGTCCTGACCGACCGCCCCGACCGCGAGGCCGCCCCCAGCGAACCGCTGATCGCCGAGGCCACCCGCCGCACGCTCACCGCCCTCGTCTGACCCGGGCGCACCGGCCACCGGCGGCGTCAGTTCCGCGGTGGCGTCAGTCCTGCCTGGGTCCGGTCTGCTGGACCACCTCGAAGGACCACAGCGTCGCGTCCGTGGCCGCCGGCCCGGGGCGGTCGCCCTGCGCGCCGCCACCGCCGTGCGCGGCCTGGCCGCGGCCGGCCATCCAGCGCTGGAAGTCCTCCTCGGTCCGCCAGCGGGTGTAGACGAGGTAGGTGTCGGTGCCCTCGACGGGCCGCAGCAGTTCGAACCACTCGAACCCGTCCGAGCCCTCCACCGCCCCCGCCCGCGCGGCGAACCGCTGCTCCAGCGTCTCGCGCTGCTCTTCGGGGACGGTGAGTACGTTGATCTTGACGATGCTCATGCCCGTGATTGTCCCGCAGGGCGGCCGGGGACGTGCGGGAACGCCCCGGCGTCAGGCCTCAGCCGAGGCAGATGACCAGCAGGCAGAGCCGGGACGAGTCCGGCGAGGTCGTCGAGGGGGCGGAGGGCGTGGCGGGCGCGGGCTGCGCGCCGCCGCGGTCCGCGCCGCCGCTTCCGTCGCTCCCGCCGGTGTCGTCGGTGGCCTGGGGCGGTGCCGCCGGTGGGACCGCCGCACCGGAATCACCGGAGCCGGTGCCCGGAGCCGGGCCGGTGGCCGTGTCCGGGGCGGGGGTCGGCGCGGTGGTCCGGGGCCGCGCCGGCACCGGCGTGCGCGTGGTCGCCGCGCCGTCCGTGCGGGCGCCGGACGGCGTGGTGGACGCCGGCGCGGCACCGTCCGGACGCCGGTCCCCGTCACCGGCCGGGGGCGACTGAGCGGAACGCCCCGGGGCGGACGGGTGACTGCCGGGCGGGGTCGTGGGCCCGGAGTCGCGGTCCTGGTCCGCGGGCCCCTTCGCGCCGCCCATGCCCGCGACGTCGGGTGCGGTGGAGGCCTGGGCGCGGTCGCCGGTCCCCCGGTCCGTCGAGGCGAGGGTCAGCCCGCCGCCGACGAGGGCCACGGCCGTCGCGACCAGGGCACGCCGCTGGGTCTTCCTCCACCGGGCCAGCTGCCGCCGCCGCGCCGCCCGCCCGGTGGGCGCGGACATCGCCGGCGGCACGTCATCCGACGGCACCTCCTCGGCAGGGGCGGGCCCCACCGTCGCACCCTCACCGGGAGGACCGGCGTCCGTACGGCCGGAAGGCGCCACGGCGACCGTCGACGTCGCCGCTCCCGGAACGGCGTGGCCGCCGATCACGCCGGGCGCGATGTCCGGGGCGCAGGCACCGCAGCCGGGGCACACCAGGGCGCCGTTCAGGTGCCGGCGACACGTGGAGCAGTAGTCCATCCGCTGTCTTCCTGGGTTGACGTACCGACGCCCGCCGGGGCGAGGGACCGGAGCGGGGACAGCAACGCTAACGATCCCCACGCGCCACTGTGTGCAGCCTGTGTGCCACTCCTGCGCACATTCTCCGCACACCTCGCGGCCATGCCGTGAGCAGGCGCGTCGCACCGCCGCGCCGCCGCCCCGCGAACCGGGCACCGGCCAACGGCCAAGGGGAGGAGGAGAGGTGGGGCCCGACTCCCGCCGTCACGACCGGAAGGCGCCTGCCGGGGACCCGCGCACCACGAACGGAGGGCGAGCTGGGGCGGCGTCGGGCACTTGTCGACGCGGCGGCGGGTGTCCCGCCGGGAGCGGCCGACGTGCCGGCCGGGGCTGCGAAGGCCGAGCGGTTCCGCTGCGTGATCCACCTGTGCGGTGCTCCCCGCACGAACATCACGACGCCTCGCGGAAGGGCTCGGCCCCCAGGGTGCGGAAGGCCACGTGGTGACCCGGCGCGTGTTCCGCTACGTCCCGTTCGCCGTCGCGCAGGACCGGGCCGCGGAACCGGAGCACGAGGCCCGGTGAGTGTCCGGCGACGAAACGGAGTGCGGCGCGGGGTCCGGCACGCGCAGCGGGCTCGGGACCGGCCGAGGAGCGGCGGCGCAGGCACACGCGGGAGACCGGGCACCAGCGCCGCCGCCGGAACTCCGGCGAC
>NZ_JAPSKQ010000151.1 GCF_031181555.1 Streptomyces sp.
ACCTCCGCCCTCCCGCGCGGGCAGTCGTGCCTCCCCCGAGCTCTCCGAGCAGGGGGTACCCCCGGGCGGCACGGGTGGGCGCGGCGGCACCCCGTAAGCGCCGGGCCGCACACCCCGCCCCGCACCGCACCGCACCGATCCCGGGCGACCAGCCAACGCCCCTCGCCCCGGAACCCCCACACCCCCCACCCCGTCTCGTTCCACGGACCCGGGAGACACCATGGAACGACGCACCTTCCTCACCGCCACCGCCACCGCCGGCCTCACCACCGCCACGGCAGCCTGCACCGCCGACGGCGGCAAGAAGACCAGCACGGCGACCACCACCCCCCTCACCCCCACCCGCGCCACCGCCCCCGCCACCGCCCCCGCCGACTGGAAAGCCCTCGCCCGCGACCTCGACGGCCTCCTCGTCCGTCCCGGCGACGCCGACTGGCCGACGGCCCACCGCCTCTACAACACCCGCTTCGACGGCCTCAAACCCGCCGCCGTCGCCTACGTCGCCCACGCCGACGACATCCGCACCGCCCTCGCCCACGCCCGCGCCCGCGCCGTCCCCGTCGCGATCCGCAACGGCGGCCACTCCTACGCCGGTTGGTCCTCCGGCAACCACCGCCTGATCGTCGACGTCTCGGAACTCGGCACCGTCCGCGCCTCCGCGAACACCGCCGTCATCGGCGCCGGCGCCAAGCTCATCGACGTCTACCGCGCCCTCGCCGCGAAGGGCGTGACGATCCCCGGCGGCTCCTGCCCCACCGTCGGCGTCTCCGGCCTCACCCTCGGCGGCGGCCACGGCGTGGTCTCCCGCGCCTACGGCCTGACCTGCGACAGCCTCACCGGGGCCACCCTCGTCACCGCCGACGGCACACAGCTCACCGCCGACGCGACCGAGAACGAGGACCTCTTCTGGGCCCTGCGCGGCGCCGGCAACGGCACCTTCGGCGTCGTCACGGAGCTGCGCTTCAGGACCCACCCGGCTCCGCAGAGCGTCACCGGGTACCTGACCTGGCCCTGGCCGAAAGCCGCCGCCGTCGTCAAGGCCTGGCAGGAGTGGGGCCCGGCCCAGCCGGACGAGATCTGGTCGTCGCTCCACCTGGCGAACACCCCCGGCGGCACCCCCACCGTCTCCGTCGCCGTCTTCTCCCTCGGCACGTACGGCGAACTGCAGAACGCCGTCGACCGCCTGGCCGACCGCGTCGGCGCCTCCGCGAGCGGTGTCTCGCTCAGGCGCCGCTCGTACGAGGCGTCGATGGAGCTGTACGCCGGCTGCTCGTCCTTCGCCGACGACGCGCAGTGCCACCTCCCGGGCGCGACACCGGGCCGCTCCCCGCGGGGCGCCCTGAAGCGCGAGACCTACTCCGCCCGCTCGGACTTCTTCGACCGCCCCCTCGGCGCCGCCGGGATCCGCACCCTGCTCGCGCAGCTCGCCGCCGTCCGCGGCGGTTCCGGCAGCATCGCGCTCACCGCCCTCGGCGGAGCCGTCAACCGGGTCGCGCCGACGGCCACGGCGTTCGTCCACCGCCGCTCACGCGTGCTGGCCCAGTACCTCGCGTCCTGGAGCGCCGGGGCGTCCGGCTCCGCCGCCGAGGCGTGGCTGACGTCGGCTCACCGGGCCATGCGCCCCCACGCGTCCGGCGCGGCCTACCAGAACTACCCGGACCCGACCCTCACCGACTGGCGCCGGGCCTACTACGGCGACGCGGCGCCGCGCCTGGCCCGGCTGAAGAAGCGGTACGACCCCGACAGGGTCTTCACGTACCCCCAGGCCCTGTGACGAGGTGCCCCCGCAGGCCCTGCGGCGAGGTGAGGGGGCCGGTCAGGCCGCCAGGTCCCGCTCCTCCGGCCCGGACCGCCCCTTCCGGGCCTCCGGGACCACCGCGCCCTGTGCCCTGTGGTTCCGGCCCCGCGCCGAGATCAGCCACCCGGCCCGCGGCGACCGCTCGATCGCCCGCATGACCGGCGTCAGCAGCGCCATGGCGAGCGGCGACAGCAGCAGGGCGACCGCCGTGCCGAGCGCGAGTCCGCCGATGACGTCCGTCGGGTAGTGCACGCCCATGTAGACGCGGCAGAAGCCGGCGAACAGGGCGAGCACGAGGCCGACGAGCCCGAACCTCCGGTTGGCCAGGAACAGCCCCACCGCGAGCGCCATGGTGAGCGTCGCGTGGTCGCTGACGAAGGAGTAGTCGTTCTTGCCCTCGATGAGGACCTCGAGCCCCTGGTGGTCCTTGAACGGCCGGGGCCGCTCCACGAATCCCCGGATCGGCACGTTCACCAGGACGGCGACACCGGCCGCGAGCGGTGCCCACACCAGCGCCGCGACGGAGGACGCCGCGTCCTCACCGCCCCGCCGGCGTACGCCCCACCAGCACCACAGGATCAGCGCCATCACGGCGAACAGCAGCCCGAACTCGCCGACGAACTCCATGATCCGGTCGAACCACGGCGGTGCGTCCTTGGCGAGGCCGTTGATGTCGTAGAGCAGGTCGACGTCGGGGTTCGACCCGGAATCGGCGAGTCCAGCCATGGTGCGCGGCCCCTTCGTCATCTCTCTCCCGGCGTACGCCGTGTACGCCGTTCCCTCCACCCCCGTGGTTTGTAGATCCGCTCGTCCGCTCGGCTACGACAACAGGAACGCACGGTCCCCGTCGATACGTTCCACACTCCACTGAATGATCACGCAGACGTTATCGAAGAGAGATGCGTCTTTGCAGCTCAGGGGGTGGGTTCACGCTCCGCTCACGCCGTCGCGGGGAGTGCTTTCGCGCCATCTTCGGTGACGCGGGTGGCACCAAAGTAGTCAGGCGTGTCGATCGGGTCGAATCGGATCACGGCGCCCGGACGCGGCGCGTCGATCATGTACCCGCCGCCGACATAAATACCCACATGCCGGATGGCCCGGGAATTGGTGAGGTCGTCCGAGAAGAACACCAGATCGCCGGGGAGCAGTTCGTCCCGTTCCGGATGCGGCCCCGCGTTGTACTGGTCGTTGGCCACGCGCGGCAGCGTGATCCCGACGCTCTCGTACGCCGCCTTGGTCAGACCCGAGCAGTCGAAGCGTCCCCCCTGCTCAGCGGTGCCGTTGCCGCCCCAGAGGTAGGGCGTGCCGAGCTTCTTCTGCGCGTAGGCGATGGCACCGGCGGCCTGCCGGGAGGGGTCGACGCGCCCGACCGGAGCGGCGAAGCTCTTCTCCAGCGCGGTGATCCGCTTGACGTAGTTCCGCGTCTCCTCGTACGGCGGCACGCCCCGGTACTTGATCACCGCATAGGCCCCGGCGTTGTACGAGGCCAGCATGTTTTCGGTCAGATTCCCGGGAACGTCCTTCACGTAGGACGCGAGCGTGCAGTCGTACTGCGCCGCCGACGGGATCGCGTCCTTCGGGTCCCACACATCGCGGTCCCCGTCCCCGTCCCCGTCGATGCCGTGCGTGGCCCAGGTGCCGGGGATGAACTGCGCGATGCCCTGCGCCGCCGCATGGCTCTGCGCCTTCGGGTTGAACCCGCTCTCCTGGTAGAGCTGGGCGGCGAGCAGCGCCGGGTTGATGGCCGGGCAGAGGTTGCCCCACTTCTGCACGAGTGCCTGGTACGCGGCCGGCACGGTCCCCTTGGCGAGCGCCTTCGCCGCCCCGCCGCCGACCCCGTTGACGAGGTTCCCGGCGACGACGTAGACCCCGACGACGAGCAGCATCACGAAGGCCAGAGCGGAACTGACGGCGACGGTCGCCGCGATCCATGCCTTACGCACCGTCAACCACCCCTCACCGTCCGGGAGTACGCCGCCGAACGCCAGTGTAGAGGCGGCACCCGCCGCTCGGAATGATCACGCGGGACTTCGGTGGGGTCGCCGCGGCCGCGGCGAAGCGCCGCACTCCGGGAACCGGACGGCAGCCCCCGGCCGCGTCACGGCACGGCGGCGTGGAGGAGCTGGTCCACCTCCTCCCGCTCGGACTCACACCGCGCTGAGCACACACCTCATTGCCCGGCGTTACCCCACGTGATACACAGAGTGACGATACGACTCTTCCCCCATCGGAGCGCGCCCCTCCCGGAGCCCGGCGCGCGCCGGTGGCAAGCTATTCGTACGAAACCCGCCAACGGATGACGCCAAGTCGACATACGACAGCGACAATGTCGGTGAGAATGAGGCCTGACCTCTGCACTCCCGCAGGGGATGCGGAACTACCCATACAGGGGCGGTGACTTACATGCTCTTTGCGGCCGACGAGGGAGACATCAACACCATTATCGGCGGGATCGCTCCGGACTGGGGCCCCTTCGGCAGCCTGGGCAACGAAGCCAAGGTGATGATCGAGGTGGTCATGGCGGTCGCCATCCTGATCTGCCTGGGCATCGCCATCTGGGGGGCGGCCAAACAGCGCATCGGCGCCACCGCGTTGAGGGACACGTTCAGCGCCGAACAGGGCAAGGGCCTCATCATCGCGGGGCTGACGGGCGTCTTCATCATCGGTTCACTCGGCACGCTGTTCACCATCGTGTACGGCATGGCCGTGTAGGCCCCGACCCATCCATCGGTCCCGACCGGGCGCGCCCGGCTCCCCTCCATCCCACCCGCCCGTCGTGCCCACCGGCTGAGGTTGCGTTTCCCTGATGTCCAGTCACCACACCGCGCCCGCGCGGGGACCAGCACGGCTACCGTCGTACGTGGAGTACACGGAGCACGAGGTGTTTCCGCACGACGCTGAGGGGGCGTACGCGGTATGAGTCTCGGAGACGAGCACGAGACCTCCGGCGGGTACGGCGGCACGGGCCAGACCCGCACCCGCCTGCCGGAAGGAGGCGGTGACCTGTACGGCGGCGCGCGCAGAGGCGGCCGTTCGTCGTCGCGCAGCCTGGTCACGGTCGTCGGCGTGGTGGTCCTCCTCATCGCCGCGATCGCCTTCGCGAACCGCGGGGGAGGCGATTCCCCTTCGTCGGACGACTCCGGCGACTCCCCCAAGGCGGCGGCGACGGCCCCTTCGGGGGAGAAGCCGGTGGGGTCGAAGTCGGCGGGAATCCCGACCGGGTACGCGCATGACGCTCAGGGCGCGCAGAGCGCAGCGGCCAACTACTCCGTCGCGCTGGGATCCGCCGAGATGTTCGACAAGGACCGGCGGCGCGAGATCGTCACCACCGTGTACGCCCCGGATGTCGCCGCCGCCCGGCAGGCCGACCTGGACAAGGCCTACTCCAGCAGTGAGTTCCTCGCCAACATCGGCCTCGACAAGGACGGCAAGGCGCCCGCCGGACAGACCTTCGTCTCACGGGTGATCCCCGTGGGCACCAAGGTGACGGCATCCAGCTCAGGCACCGCCACCGTCGAGGTCTGGTACACATCGCTGTTCGGTCTGTCCGGCGAGGGCTCGACCAACCCGGTGACCGAGAGCTGGTACACCACCACGTACCAGCTGAAGTGGATCGACAACGACTGGAAGGTCACCGACTTCCAGCAGAAGGACGGACCAGTCCCGGTCGGGCGCGACCAACAGGCCTCCACTGCCGACGACATGACGAAGGCTGTCGAGGAGTATGGAGGGTTCACGTATGCGCGCTAACCACCGCTTCCTCAGGCTCACGGCCGTCGTCACCACTGTGCAGGCCACCGCCGTGCTGTTCGCAACCCGAGCCACCGCCGCACCCACGCCGACGCCGACGCCGACAAACAGCAACGATCCCTGCGACCTCATCCGCGGCCCCGCCAAGGACTACTGCGAGCGAGGCGAGGACGGCGGCGGCTCCTCCGGAGGAACCAGCGGTCCCCTCAACGACCCCACCTCCACCCTCGACCCCCTCGCCTCCCTGGCGAAGGGCTGCGCCGACGCCGCCTCCTGGACCGTCGAGAAGCTCAGCGACGCCGTACAGGAGACCGCGGACGTCGACTTCACGAACGACACGTTCCTCAAGCAGTACGCCGTCGTCTTCGCGGCGTCGACGATCCTCACCCTCCTCCTCTGGCTGCTCGCGGTCGCCAAGCGGGCGGTGCGGGGCGTCCCCCTCACCACCGCCCTCTCCGAGGCCATCGGCTTCCTCTGGCTGACCGTGCTCGCCTCGGCCTTCACCCCGCTGATCCTCTACACCGTCGTCTCGGCCACCGACGGCGTCACCGACGTCCTCGCGAAGGCGACCGGCAACCAGACGGACACCTTCTTCGGCACCTTCTCCGCGGCCCTCGAAAAGGGCGAGGACATCGGCGGCGGCCCGATCATGCTGATCGTCGTCTCCCTCGTCTCCATCCTCGCCGCCGGCGTCCTCTGGCTGGAGCTGGTCATCCGCGCCGCCCTGCTCTACGTCGGCGCCCTCCTCGGCACCGTCGTCTACGCGGGCCTCGTCGACAAGAACCTGTGGGGCCACGTCCGCCGCTGGGCGGGGATCATGATCGCGGTGATCCTCGTGAAGCCCGTCATCGTGATCGTGCTCGGCCTCGCCGGCGCGCTGTCCGCCGACGACGGCCCCGACGCCTTCTCCGCCGTCGTCTCCGGACTGGCGATCATCCTGCTCGCCATCTTCGCGTCCGCGATGATCTACCGCTTCGTCCCCGGCTTCGGCGACGAGATCGCCGGCTCCCGCAACAACCGCATCATGCAGGGCGCCGAGGGCAAGGCCGCCGCGGTCATCAGCTCCCCGGCGACCCTGGTCGCGCAGGGCATCAAGACCCACAGCAGCCGGACCGACCACAGCGGCGGAGGCGGCCAGTCCGCCGGCCCTCGCCCCTCCAACCCCGCCTCCGGCGGAGTCGCCGCGCACAGCTCGCGCACGTCGAGCGGCGGATCCGTTCCCTCCGCCGCACCCGCGCCCCGCGCCGGCAGCAGCCCGGTGAACACACCCCACGCCAGCAGCACCCGCAACAGCAGTACCAACCGCACGGGAGGTGAAGGGCGTTGACGACCGAGTCCCACCTGTCCCATCCGGTCACGCCCCGCCGTACGTATCTGATCGGCCGCGCCCGGCCGAACGCGATCGTCGGCCGCAATCGCGAGACCGGAGAGATCGCGCTGATCGTCGTGGGCGCGTTCCTCGGCATGATGTGCGGGCTCCTCGTCCCCGTCCTGACCGTGCGGATCGTGCTCCTCGTCGGCCTGCCGATGCTGGCGCTGGCCGCGGTGTACGTGCCGTACAAGCACCGCACGTTCTACAAGTGGTTCGAGATCAACCGCAGCTACAAGCGCACCCTGCGCAAGGGCGCCACCTACCGCTCCGGAGTCGTCGAGGCCGGCACCCGGCTCGACGGACGTGAGGTGGAGGTCGGCCCGCCGCCCGGGATCGGCCGGATCACCTGGCTCTCCGCGCCCTTCGGCCCGGACGAGATCGCCGTCCTGCTGCACGCGGACCGCAAGACCGTCACCGCCGCCATCGAGATCGAGGGCCCCGGCGTCGGCCTGCGCGACTCCGAGGACCAGGAGGCCCTCGTCGACCGCTTCGGCACCCTGCTCAAGCACGTCGCCAACGGCGACGGCTTCGTCACCCGCCTCCAGATGCTCGCCCGCACCCTGCCCGCCGACCCCGACGCCCACGCCAAGGACGTCGCCGTGCGCGGCGACGACAGGGCACCGGCGTGGCTGCAGCAGTCGTACGACCAGCTGCAGTCGATGGTGTCGACCAGCAGCGAGCAGCACCGCGCGTACCTCGTGGCCTGCATGCACTACACGCGCGAGCTGGCCGCCGAGGCGAACGCCATGGCGCGGGCGATGCGCGGCCAGGGCGGCGGCAAGGTGGACCGCGACGCCGGGCTCGCCGTCGTCATGGCCCGTGAGCTGACCGACATCTGCTCCCGGCTCCAGGAGGCCGACATCCGCGTACGGCAGCCGCTCGGCCAGAGCAGGCTGTCCTCGCTGATCCACTCCATGTACGACCCGGACCACCCGATCGACCACATCCAGGCGATGACCAAGCGCAACGCCTGGCCGGCCGAGCTGGACGCCATGGAGCCGACCTACCTCCAGGCCAAGACCCGCGAGTCCGCGACCCGAGCCCCCTGGTGCCACGCCACGGCCTGGATCAAGGAGTGGCCGATGACCCCGGTGGGCGTCAACTTCCTGGCCCCGCTCCTCGTCCACACCCCGGACGTGATCCGCACGGTCGCCGTCACGATGGACCTCGAACCCACCGAGGTCGCCATCGAGCGCATGCTGACCGAGAAGACCAACGACGCGGCGGAGGCCTCCCGCGCCGCCAAGATGAACCGCACCGTCGACCCGCGCGACATCGCCGCCCACAGCCGTCTCGACCAGCGCGGTGAGGACCTCGCCAGCGGCGCGGCCGGCGTCAACCTGGTCGGCTACATCACCGTCTCCTCCCGCTCCCCCGAGGCCCTGGCCCGCGACAAGCGGACCATACGGGCCTCGGCCGGAAAGTCGTACCTGAAGCTGGAATGGTGCGACCGCGAGCACCACCGCGCCTTCGTGAACACACTTCCGTTCGCCACCGGCATCCGAAGGTAGGGGCTGAGCCGATATGCGGGATCCGCTGTCCGTCGTCACCGACGCCTTCACGTCCTTCCTCTTCGGGAAGGTCGAGACGACCCGGCTGCCGGTGCGCACGTCCACGGGCCAGGCACAGGCGGTCTACCTGCCGACCGCCGCGCCCGGCCTCGGCGACTCCGGCGTCATCATCGGCCGCGAGGTCTACTCCGGGAAGGGCTACATCTACGACCCCTTCCAGCTCTACGGCCAGCAACTCCCCGCCCCCCACTGGCTGGTCCTCGGGGAGTCGGGAAACGGCAAGTCGGCCCTGGAGAAGACGTACGTCCTGCGGCAGCTGCGCTTCCGCGACCGCCAGGTCGTCGTCCTGGACGCGCAGGGCGAGGACGGCGTCGGCGAGTGGAACCTCATCGCGCAGGAGCTGGGGATCACCCCCATCCGGCTGGACCCGATGGCCGCCCTGGACCACGGCATCCGGCTCAACCCGCTGGACCCGTCGATCACCACCACGGGCCAGCTCGCGCTGCTGCGGACCATCATCGAGGTCGCGATGGGGCACGGCCTGGACGAGCGCTCCGGCTTCGCGCTCAAGGTCGCGCACGCCTACGTCAACGAGACGATCGTCGAGCGCCAGCCGGTCCTCTCCGACATCGTCGAGCAACTGCGCCACCCGGAGCCGGAGTCGGCGGAGGCGATGAACGTCGCCATAGACGACGTACGGGCCTGGGGCCTGGACGTCGCCCTCGTCCTGGACCGCCTGGTCGACGGTGACCTGCGCGGCATGTTCGACGGCCCCACGACGGTCGGCATCGACCTGGACGCCCCGCTCATCGTCTTCGACCTGTCACACATCGACCGCAACTCCATCGCCATGCCGATCCTGATGGCGATCGTCGGCGTGTGGCTGGAGCACACCTGGATCCGCCCCGACCGGAAGAAGCGCATCTTCCTGGTCGAGGAGGCCTGGCACATCATCAACAGCCCGTTCGTGGCCCAGCTGTTCCAGCGCCTGCTGAAGTTCGGCCGGCGGCTCGGCCTGTCGTTCGTCGCGGTCGTCCACCACCTGTCCGACGTGGTGGACGGAGCGGCGGCGAAGGAGGCGGCGGCCATCCTGAAGATGGCCTCGACCCGCACCATCTACGCCCAGAAGGCGGACGAGGCGAGGGCGACCGGACGGGTCCTGGGCCTGCCCCGCTGGGCCGTGGAGATCATCCCGACCCTCACCCCCGGCATCGCGGTCTGGGACGTCAACGGCAACGTCCAGGTGGTCAAGCACCTGGTCACCGAGACCGAACGCCCGCTGGTCTTCACCGACCGCGCGATGACCGAGTCCTCCGCCGACCTGTCCGACGACGTCCTGCGCGCCGCCGAGCGAGAGGCGGAGGAGCGCGCGGCGGCCTTCGTGGAGCAGCACGTCGGGGACTCCGAGTCGACGGTGGCATAGGCACAGGCACAGGCACAGGCACAGGGATGAGGGTGTACGGGGAGGACGCGTGAGACCGGACGACCACCGTGGACAAGGCCGGACCGGCCAGGGCGGCATCCCGGACGGGCTGCTGATCGGCCTCATCGCGTTCCTCCTCGGCATGACCCTGCTGGTGTGGACCGCCACGGGCCTCGCCGGCCTCTTCGCCCACGGCTCCTGGCCGTCCGGCGTGACCTTCGCCCGCACCCCCCTGGCCATGCGCCGGCTCATCGCCGAACCGCACGACCTCCCCGCCGCCTGGCCCGGCACACCGGCGGGCGACCTCTCGGGCTACGGCCTGTTCTGGGGCCTGCTCATCGGCCAGCTGATGATCCTGATCGTCCTCACGGTGTTCGTCCTGGGCACGGTGGCCCGCTGGAGAGCGGTACGGGCCCGGCACCGCGCGGAGCGGGCAGCGGCACCGGACCGGGCAGCAACGGCAGCCGCGCCGCCGGAACCGGCACCGGTGCAGCACGAGGTGCCCATGCCGAGGACGGCGCCGGACCCGGAGCCCCGGCAGGCGACGGCACCGCGGGCAACGGCGCCCGCCTTCCTGTCCGAGGGCGAACGGACGAGTGGGTGGGAAACGAACCGCGCCGAAGGCGCCGTGCACTACGGCCCCCCGGACACCCGCCGCACCACCGCGGCCCAAGCCGTACGGGACGCGGACGGCCCCGCCCTCGTCCTCACCTCGAACCCGGCCCTCTGGCTGGACACCAAGGACGCCCGGGCCAAACTGGGCCCCGTCCACCTCTACGACCCCACCCACCTCTGCGACACCCCGGCCCGCCTCCACTGGTCCCCCACCGCAGGCTGCGAGGAGAAACACGTCGCCGCCGCACGCGCGGCAGCGCTCCTCGCCCCCGTCCGCCCCACCTCCCGCCTCGACCAAGCGGTCGGCGACACCGCCGAGACCCTCCTGCGGAGCTGTCTGCACGCCGCCGCCATCGACGGCCGCACCATCCGCCACGTCCACCGCTGGGCCCAGGGCAGTCAGGTCCAGGACGCCGTACGCGTCCTGCGCACCCATCCCAAGGCCGCCCCCGGCGCCGCGGGCGAGCTCGAGGCGGCCCTCACCGCCCACCCCGAACGCCGGGACATGGCCCAGCAGCTGACCACCCGCGCGCTGTCCGCCCTGTCCACGGTCAACGTCCGCGAAGCGTGCACTCCCAACCGAACTGATGCCCTCGCCTTGGATTCCTTTGTCCACGAAGGGGGAACACTTTATGTCGTGGGCGAACCCATCGAGGACCCTCGCACCAGCCCGGGCGCGATGCCCCTGCTGACGGCCCTCGCCTCACACGTGGTCGAGCGCGGCCGGCGCATGGCCGAACGGTCATCCTCCGGTCGGCTCGACCCACCACTCACCCTCGTCCTGGACGACGTCGCGGCCGTGGCTCCGCTCCCCCAGCTCCCGGAACTGCTGGCCACCGGAGCGGACCGGGGCATGCCGACCCTGGCCCTGCTCCGGTCCCGCGAACAGGGCCGGGCCCGCTGGCCGCACGACGAGCTGCCGGTGTGACCACCGGCGTTCAGCGCTCGACGACCATCTCCAGCTCGTGCTCGTCCGGCGTCCCCGCCAACGGCACGGTCACCCCGCTCTCCACGAACCCCGCCTTGCGGTAGAAGCCCAGCGCCCGCGCGTTCTCCGGGTGCACGATGAGCCGCACGCGCTCCACCCCGCGCCCCCACGCCCACTCCAGCGCGGCGTCGAACAGCGCCTTGGTCACCCCGCTCCCCCGGTGCCCGGGCCGCACGTACACCCCGACGAGATGCCCCTGCCGCCGCTCGACGGGGAACCCGGCCCAGTCCGTCGTCCCCGCCTCCTCGATCAGCACGGCGACCGTGCCGACCCACTCCCCGTCCGCCGTCTCGGCGACGAACTGCTGCGCCCCGCTCGCGCCCTCCGCGCCCTTCGCCGTCCGCTCCTGCCAGTAGGAGTCGGACCGGCCCACCGCTTCCTCGTAGGTGTCCAGGTACGCGAGGTGCGCCACCGGATCCCGGAGCGCCGTCAGCCGCAACTCCTTGGCGGCGGGCCACTCCTCGGCCCGCACCGCCCGGATCACATGGTCCTCGAAGGGCGTGGTACTCATGCCTGCCACCGTAGTACCGGGGTACCACGGCCCTCATCCCGAATACTGCCCGCGGTCCGACGCCCGCCACCCCCGCGCGGACGAGCATCGGAGCATGATTACGGCACAGGACCTCACCAAACGCTACGGCGACCGGACCGTCGTCACCGACCTGTCCTTCACCGTCCGTCCCGGCACCGTCACCGGCTTCCTCGGCCCGAACGGCGCCGGCAAGTCCACCACCCTGCGGATGATCCTCGGCCTGGACGCCCCCACCCGCGGCCACGCCACCGTCGGCGGCCGCTCCTACGCCGCCCACCCGGCCCCCCTCACCGAGGTCGGCGCCCTGCTGGAGGCCCGCTCGGTCCACCCCGGCCGCACCGCCCACCACCACCTGCGCGCCCTCGCCCACACCCACGGCATCCCCCGCAGCCGCGTCGAGCACGTCCTGGCCCTGACCGGCCTCACCGACGTCGCCCACCGCCGCGTCAAGGGCTTCTCCCTCGGGATGGGCCAGCGCCTCGGCATCGCCGCCGCCCTGCTCGGCGACCCGGCCGCCGTCATCCTCGACGAACCGGTCAACGGCCTCGACCCCGAGGGCGTCCTGTGGATCCGCACCCTCCTCAAGTCCCTGGCCGCCGAGGGCCGCACCGTCCTCGTCTCCTCCCACCTGATGAGCGAGATGGCCCTCACCGCCGAGCACCTGGTCATCATCGGCCGTGGCCGGCTCCTCGCCGACACCACGGTCACCGACTTCGTACGCCACTCCGGCACGGGCACCGTCAAGGTCGTCACCCCGGACGCCACCGACCTCGTGCGTCACCTCACCGCACCCGGCGTCGACATCACCGCCGACGCCCCCGGCAGCCTCACCGTGCGCGGCACCGACGCCGAGCACATCGGCCGCACCGCCGCCGCCCACGGCATCCCCCTCTTCGAACTCACCCCCAGCACGGCCTCCCTGGAGGAGGCGTTCATGGACCTCACCCGCGACGCGGTCGAGTACACCGCCGCCCTGGAAGGAGCGGCGGCATGAGCACCGCGACCGCCACCCCGGCGTACCGGGTCACCCCGGCCCGCGTCCTGCGCTCCGAATGGCACAAGCTGTGGACGCTCCGCTCCACCTGGGTCACCCTCGTCCTCACCGGCGCCCTCACCCTCGCCATGGGCGTGGGCATCAGCGCCGCCTACGACGGCAGCGGCGAAGGCGGCCTCGACACGGTCGTCTTCGTCCTCCTCGGCACCCAGTTCGCCGCCCTCAACCTCGCCGTCCTGGGCATCCTCGCCACCGCCGGCGAGTACTCCACGGGCCAGATCCGCGCCACCATGACCGCCGTCCCGCGCCGCCTGCCCGTCCTGTGGGCCAAGGCCGCCGTCCTGGCCGCGGTCGCCTTCACCCTCAGCCTGTGGACCAACCTGCTCACCTTCCCGCTGGCCCAGTCCTTCCTCGCCGGCACCGACCAGTCGGCCGCCCTCGGCGACCCCGGCGTCCTGCGCGGCCTCGTCGGCAACGCGGCCGGCCTCGCCCTCCTCGCCGTCACGGCCCTCGGCATCGGCGCCGTCGCCCGCTCGGTCCCCCTCGCCACCGGCGCCTACATCGGCCTCGTCATGATCCTCCCGGAGGTCCTGCGGATGCTCCCCCACGCCGTCGTCGACGACGCCGTCCGCCACTTCCCCGCCAAGGCCCTGGAGTCCCTCACCGCCGCCCAGGCCGGCCCGGGCACCACCTCCCCCGGCACCGCCCTGCTCGCTCTCACCCTGTGGGCGGCGGCCTCCCTCGCGGCAGCCGCGACGACCCTGCGCCGCCGGGACGTCTGACCCATGGCACCCACCGTGTTCCCCCCGTCCGACGGACCCGCCACCATGGACCCCGTGGCGAACGACCAGGAGGCACCCTCGGGGGAACGGGAACGGTCGGCGGAGCCCCTCACCTCGTCCATGCACCGCCTCAACCAGTGGATACGCGCCTTCGACCGGCGCCACCCGCTGCTGTGGGACCTGCACTTCACCGGCTTCTGGGTGACGGCCGCCCTCGTCGACTACACCGGCGGCGGCTGGCGCAGCATCACGCACAACCCCGACGCCCCCGGCTGGCTCCTGCTCACCCTGAGCCTCGGCCTGACCGTCCCCCTCCTCCTGCGCCGCACCCACCCCGCGGCAGTGCTGCTCGTCCTCGCCCCGTTCGCCCTCGTCAACGCCTGGACCGGCGCCGTCCTCCAGGCAGCCCTGCTCCAACTCCTCGCCGTCTACCACATCGCCCTGCGTCTCCCGCTGCGCAACCTGTGGTGGGCGACGGCCCTGGTGCTCGCCCCGGTGGCCCTCTCCACGGCCCGTTACGGGGAGGGCGACTGGAGCCGGCAGATCGGCTCACAGCTCACCTCCATCGTCGTCGCGGTCCTCATCGGCATCACGGTCCGCACCCGCCGGAGCTACACCGAGGCACTGGAGGACCGCGCCCGCCGCCTGGAGATCGAACGCGACCAGCAGGCCCGGATCGCCGCCGCCGCCGAACGCGCCCGCATCGCCCGCGAGATGCACGACATCATCGGCCACAACCTGTCCGTCATCACGGGTCTGGCCGACGGCGGCGCCTACGCGGCCGCCAAGTCCCCGGAACGCGCCGCCCAGGCCCTGGACGCCATCGCCACCACCAGCCGCCAGGCCCTCGGCGAACTGCGCCGCCTCCTGGACGTCCTACGGGACGACGAGACGGCCCACCCCGCCGAACTGACCCCCCAGCCCACCCTCACCGACCTCGACCAGCTCATCAACGGCGTCCGCGCCGCAGGCATCCCCGTCCACACCACGATCGAGGGCCGGGCCGACCTCCCCCCGGGCCGGCAGCTCACCGTCTACCGCGTCATCCAGGAAGCCCTCACCAACACCCTCAAGCACGCCGGCCCGAACGCCACCGCCGAGATCGCCCTCTCCTACGGCGACAAGGGCGCCGTCACGGTCACGATCACCGACACGGGAGAATCCGGGACGACCGTCCCCGCCGACGGCCGCGGCCTCCCCGGAATGCGCGAGCGAACCGCCCTGTACGGCGGCACACTTGAGGCCGGCCCACGCCCCCGCCCCGAACAGGGCTGGCGCGTCCACCTGCACCTCCCGGAGGAAACCCCGCAGTGACCACCGTCCTCATCGCCGACGACCAGCCCCTCCAGCGCTTCGGCTTCCGCATGCTCCTGGAGAGCCAGGACGACATGACGGTCCTGGGCGAGGCGGCGAACGGCACGGAAGCGATCCGCATGGCGGCCGAACTGCACCCCGACGTGGTCCTGATGGACATCCGCATGCCCGGCCTCGACGGCATCGAGGCAACCCGCCGCATCGTCGCCACCGGCGACCGCACCCGCGTCCTGATCCTCACGACCTTCGACCTCGACGAGTACGCCTACGCCGGCCTGCGCGCGGGCGCCTCCGGCTTCCTCGTCAAGGACGCCCAGCCGGAGGAGCTCCTCTCCGGCATCCGTTCCGTGGCCACCGGAGACGCGGTCGTCGCCCCGAGCCTGACCCGCCGTCTCCTCGACGCCTACGCCCACCACCTCCCGGCGGCCGCCCCGGACCCCTCCACGGCCCCAGCCCCTGCCCCCGATCCCCGCCTGGCCTCCCTCACCGACCGCGAACGCGAGATCCTCACGGTCATCGGCAAGGGCTGGACCAACACGGAGATCGCCACCCGCCTCCACCTCGCGGAGTCGACGGTGAAGACCCATGTGGGCCGCATCCTGGCGAAGACGGGCTCGAGGGACCGCATCCAGGCGGTGATCCTGGCGTACGACACACGACTGGTGGAGCCGTCCTAGAACTGGACGGAACCGAACCGGTGGACAACGCAGAAATCCCCCGTGCCGAACGGCACGGGGGATTTCTTCAAT
>NZ_JAPSKQ010000315.1 GCF_031181555.1 Streptomyces sp.
AGTAGCCGAAGTTCTGGGTCCACCACGGGCCGCCCGCCCCGAAGTGGACGCCCACGCCCAGTGTCCTGAAGTCGCAGTTCAGTATGTTCGCCTTGTGGCCGGGGCTGTCCATCCAGGCCCGCATGACGGCCTCGGCGTCGGCCTGGCCGCGGGCTATGTTCTCGCCGCCGAGGTCGCTGATGCCGGCCGCCTCGGCCCGGTCCCACGGTGTGTCGCCGTCGGGATCCGTGTGGTCGAAGAAGCCCCGCTGGGCCATGTCCTTGCTGAACGCGGCGGCCAGGTCCGTCAGCGCGCTGTCCGCGGCGACGGGACTGCAGCCCGCCTTGGCCCGCTCCTCGTTGACCAGCCTGACGACCTGGGCTCCGGCGACGGCCTCCGCCGGCACGGTCACCGGCTTGCCCGGCGTCTTCTCCGGCTGCGGTCCGGCCGTGCGGGACGGCGCCTTCTCCGGCTTCTCGCTCGGGGGCGCCGCGGGCTTCTTCTTCTCCGGTGCCTCCTTCTCCGGCGTCTTCGCCGGCGCGGTCGGGGTGGAGGCCGGTTCCGACGGCTCGGGGGAGGCCGAACGCCCGGAGTCGCGGCCCGCCGGGGTACCGGCGTCACGGCCCGGGGCCTCGGCGCTGCCGGACGTGCCGCCCTGCTCGCTGGGCAGGTTGGTCGCCGTGTCCCCGGCCTGGACCTTGTCACCGGGGGTGCTGCCGCCGCCGAGCCTGTAGTTCTCGAGGCCGGGCACCGCGCCCGTGGCCACCGCGACCGTGCCGAGGGCCACCGCGGCGGAGACGCCGAGCAGACCGGTGCGGACCGGCGCCGCGGCCTTCTTCTTCCGGCGCCGGTGCCCGCCCGCGCGCCGGGCACCCCCGTCGGGCGTGAAACCGTCGTCCGGGAAGGGGCCGTCCGGGAAGGGGCCGCCGGTGGAACCGCCCGCGAAACCACCGCCCGAGAAGTCGTCACCGGCGAAGGCGGCGGTGCCGGGGGTCCCGGCCCCGGCGTCCGTCCCGAAGAGGTACGCCTCGCTCTTCGCGTACGTCTCGGCGTAGGCCTCGGGGTTCAGGTACGGTGCGATGCCCATGGTGGGCGGGCCGTCCGTACGAGCACCCAGCGGGTCCCGGCCCCCGTCGTAGGAGCCGTCGTGGTGAGTGACCCCCGTGGCGCGGACGGCGGCGGAGCGTCGGTGGCGTCCCATGTCCTGGCCTTCCTCGTCCTTGCGGTCGGCTCGTCCTCGCGACCTGCGCGAACCTCATGGTCGACACAAAACTCACACGATCGAGTGAGTTTCATATGAGATTCATGGGTGGGGACGGTACCGCATGGCGTCCGGGGGCGGAGTGCCCCGAGTGACATTGACCGGTTAGGTTGCCGTCATGAGCGACGAAGTGCGACTGGTCGCCTGGGTGCGAGGGCGCGTCCAGGGTGTGGGTTTCCGCTGGTTCACGCGGGCCAAGGCCCTGGAGATCGGCGGTCTGAGTGGTTTTGCTCTCAATCTGGACGACGGCCGGGTCCAGGTGGTCGCCGAAGGCCCCCGCGAGCGCTGCGAGGGACTGCTCGACTGGCTCCAGGCCGGCGACACGCCCGGGCGGGTGGACGGTGTCACCGAGATCTGGGACACACCGCGGGGCGGCTACGAGGGCTTCGCCGTCCGCTGATCCCGCCGCCCTCCGGCGGCCCCGCGGGCGCCGACCGGCGCCCGCCGCGGGGTCCGGCCGAGGAAAACCTCCAGGTGATTGCCAACAACGGCTTGTCGTGGGAAGCTCCACCCGCGAAGATGATCGCCACACCCCGAGGACCCGCAGGCCTCGCGGCACCGCCGTTCCCCGGCCGTGCGCGCCCGGTTGTCCGCCGATACGGGGCGTGATCGTGTTGACCGTCAAACTTTTTGGTGAGACGCTGAAAGCCCCGCGCACCTTAGCTGTTTGGCATGGCTGAACGGCAGCACAACTCCAGGCCTGCCAAGCACCGCGGGTGCGAATCCCTCACGACCCACACCGCATCGGTCGGTCACTCAGTGTGGAGGACCATCCATCATGGCAAAGGCGCTTCTCGGTTACGTCGGCGGCTCCGACCCTCGACTCCTCGCCGAGATGCGACGGCTCCAGCAGCGCGTCCAGGACCTGGAATCCGAGCTCGTACGGATCCAGGCGGAGAAGGACGCGCTGACGGCTGCCGCTTCTCGCGACAGGATCATGGAGAGCGTTGACGCACACCAGGCGGAGCCTGCGCTCACCTGATCACCGCACCGCTTCACAACAGCACAGCGGTGGTCGGGCCGCCCGTCACAACCGCCACGCAGTACAGAATTGCAAGGGACGCTCCGGCGTCCCTTCTTTCTTGCCTCCGCCTCCGACTCCGCGTCCTCGCCCCCGCGTCCCGCCCCCGGTGCTCGATGCTCGTTGTCCCGCGCATCCTTTCACCGTCTTCAACGTCTGGTGTGCCCTGCGCGTTCACCGGCGAAACCGCGCGTTCATGGAGTGAGACCTCCCCGGCGGGTAGAGTCCGGCTGCGTGCACCTCAAGGCCCTGACCCTCCGTGGCTTCAAGTCGTTCGCCTCGGCCACCACGCTCCGGTTCGAGCCGGGCATCACCTGCGTCGTGGGTCCGAACGGCTCGGGCAAGTCCAACGTCGTGGACGCGCTCAGCTGGGTCATGGGCGAGCAGGGTGCCAAGTCGCTGCGCGGCGGCAAGATGGAGGACGTCATCTTCGCCGGCACCACCGGCCGCCCGCCGCTGGGCCGTGCCGAGGTGTCGCTGACCATCGACAACTCCGACGGGGCGCTGCCCATCGAGTACTCCGAGGTCACCATCACGCGGATCATGTTCCGCAACGGCGGCAGCGAGTACCAGATCAACGGCGACACCTGCCGTCTCCTCGACATCCAGGA
>NZ_JAPSKQ010000152.1 GCF_031181555.1 Streptomyces sp.
TGTTCGCCTGGTCCCAGGCGCGCTCGGCCCGGCACGCGGTACAACGGGCGGACCGGGCCGTCCTGGTCGCCGAGGAGGCGAACCGCCTCGCCGAGCAGGCGAACCGCGCCGCCGAGCACGCCAACCGCCAGGTCGCCGATCTGCAGAAGCGCACCCAGCTCGACCAGCTCCGCGCCGTACTGCGCCAGGCCGCGACCGAGGCGTACGCGCCGGGGCTGAACCAGCTGCGCTGGGAAAGCGCCTACCGCACCGAGGTCCAGGCTTCGCTGGCCGGCCTGCACGCCGAACTCCCGTTGTGCGCCGCCCTGCTGAGCACCCCGCTGCCCAGCGCGCAAGCGCTCGCGCACGCCGTCGAGGAGACGGCGAGGATCGCCGAGACCACCGAGGTGTCCGCCGCGTGACCACGACTTTGGGCGACCGTCCCGCCGACGACCCGGCCTGGAGTGCGCCCGAACGCCGGTTCCGCTCCGAACAGTTCGCTCTGCAAAGGCAGTTCGCCCCGCAGCGCGTGCCGCTCCTCGCACGCTCGTACGTCATCGATACGCTGCTCCCGATCATCCGGGACATGCGGGCCTCCGGTCAGGGCGGCCTGCTGTCGGTCGTCGCGGAAGCGGGATCCGGCAAGACCGTCCTGCTCGGCCACCTGTTCCAGCTGCTGTGCGACAGCGACAGCGTCAACCCGGGCGCAGGCGCGAACACCGGCGAGGACCCGCACGGACGCCGGCTCCCCGCCGTCCTCGTCCGCTGCGACCAGGTCGTTCTCCCCGACACTCAACCTGCCGTGCCCGTACCCCGCCCGGGTGACCCGCTCCACCCCGCGTCCCCCACCACCGTCCTCGACCACGCCTTCGGTGCGGCAGCCGGGTCGGGCCTGCTCACAGCGGCGATCCAGCAGTACGCGGGTGAGCGGCCCGTACTCCTCCTGGACACCCTCGACCTGCTGCTGTCGCCCCGCTGGAGCAAGGCGCTGAGTTCGTACCTCTCCGAGCTGGTCGACATCGGCATCACCGTGGTGCTGACCTGTCGTCCGCGTGACTACGAGGACCACGCGAACGGTCTGATCCCGGCCGTACAGGCGAACAGGCGGATGGCGGTCCACAAGGACGTGCCCGCCCTGGACGAGGGCGAGATCGTCGACTTCACCCGGCAGTTCCTCGCCGACCGCGGTATCCGGCCGGCCGTCGGTGAGGAGGAATTCGGCGAGCGCCTCATCACGCTGTCCGCCGGTGGCGCCCACGTCCGGCTGCGGCGGCTGCTCAGCAGCCCCCTGCTCCTCGCCATGGTGTGCGAGGTCTTCGGTGAGACCGGAGGGCACGTCCCACAGGACCTGACCACCAGCGGCCTGTACGCCAGGTACTGGGAGGAGAAGGTCTCCCGTACCCGGCTCACCGGCTCCGGCGACGCGTCGGACCAGCGGATCGAGGACAAGGAGGCGCTCTGCCGGCGCATGGCGGCCTTTCTCTGGGGCGCCTCCCGCTCCCGCTTGCGTTTCCACGACCGCGTTCCCGCGGCACAGCTGACCGGAAGCGCGTCCGGCACCGGAGCCGGCCGGATCCGGGCAGCGCTCCGGGAGCTGTGCGACGACGGCTTCCTGAACACCGTCGAGCGCGGCCAGGTCGTCGAGTTCCGCCACCAGACCCTCGCCGAGTACGCCGTGGCCCAGTGGCTGGTGGAACTCGACGACGAACGGCGGGAGTTCTACGAGGAACTGCGCGACCACCCCACGGAGCGCGGCTTTGCGCTGCCCGTGCTCCGCCACCTGGTCGGCATGGAGGACACCCTCCACCAGCTCGAGGACGTCTTTCCCCTGCTGCCCCTCGGCGACTTCGGAGTCTTCCGCAACACCGCGTTCGCCGTGGCGAACTGCGGCAACGAAAGCTACATCACCACGTTGGCGACCGAGGCCACGAGCCGGATCGACCAGCGGCTGCACTCGCTCTGGGAAGCCCTGGAAACCGTCGCCGGACACGGCCTCACCGCGGCACGGGAGGCCGCCCTGGGAGGGCTGGGCGAACTGCCGCACACCCGGACCGCCGAAGCGGGCGGCCTGTTCGGACTGCTGGCCGTCCGCCGTGACCGCGGCGAGGACACCGTCGATCTCGCGCGGGGCATCCGTGCCGTCCACGACCGGCGGGCGGACTGGCCGCCCGCCGGGGACACCGTCGTCCGGCAGCCCGACGAGGTGCTCCAGCTGATGCTGGAACCGGCACTGGCGGTCGGCCTGCCGGTCTCCGCCGCCACCGTCCACGCGGTCAAGGACGACTTCGCACGGGCCGGACGCAAGACCCGCGAGGAATACATCAGGCTGCTCCTCGCGCCCGGCACACCCGCCGCGCACACGGACATGTTCCTGCGCTTCCTCTGGGAACTGCCACCGACGGTCCATGTCCCACGCGCGGCGGGCGCGGAGTTCGTCACCCGCGCCATGCTCGGCACGGGCTCCGCCCCCGAGGCCGTACTCGACGCGTTGCTCACCGACCACGAGAGCTGTCCCGACGACCGACTTGCGCACCACTCGGCGGTACGGCTCGTCACCGGTCATCCCCGGCTGCGCGACCGGCTGTGGCCCCATCTCGACCCCACGGCCGGGTCCGCCAAGGCCCGGTTCCGCGCGGCCACGGTGGTGGGAGACCTCTGCGCCGACCCGGCCGTCGCCTCGGACACGTACACCCGGCTGATCCGCATGGACCTTGCCACCCGCACAGACGGCGAACCGCATACGAAGGGTGCGCCGCGTGGTGACGGCGACGCAGCCGCCGTGCTCTACGGACTCGGCCGCCGCCTCCGGCCCGCCCTCCCCTCACCGGACGAACAAGCCGAGCTGGACCGGTGGCTGGCCCGGAACACTCCACCGTCACGCCGCCGACGGACCGCCCCGAAGCACGGCTCGCGCGACGTGCCCGACCGCGAGGCCGTGCGTGACCTGGCCCTGGACGAGCTGGTACGGGTCGCCGCCGACGAGGCGCACGACGCCACCGCCCGACAGGCGACCGGGGCCCTCCGCGCTGCCTCGCGGCAGGGTGCCCTGCTCACCGCCGACCAGTGGCGCACGCTCCTGGCCTCCCGCTGGTCCGGCACCCGCCGTGCGACGGTCACCATGCTCGACACCTTGCTGCGCGCACAGGACCCCGCCGCAGGCCTGGTCGCGCCCGCCCTCCTGACCTGCACCGGCGCCGATGCGACACCGGGCGAACGGCAGACGCTCTACACGGCGCTCGACAGCTGGCTGCGCGGCTACCCCGAGTCAGCACAGCCGCACCTCGGGCCGCTCCGGAAGATGCTGAACGAGGCCGCCGGGAACGGCGACTGCGAGGGCGAACCCGCCAAAGCATGGGTGGCGCTCACCAGGACCTGCTTCGAATCGGTCTTGAAGGCATCCGAGGAGCGCCGCGTGGACGAGGCCCGCGCAGTGTTCGGGGTGTACGGCGTGGCCGCCGCGTCCGGCGCACTCCCCGTCCGCGGGCCGGCCGCGTCCCTGGGTGTCAAACTCCTGGTACGTGCGGTGAACCACGGCATCACCACACCGGAGGAGCTGGCCCGGATGGCACGCTCGTGGCGGTGCGGCGGCCAGTGCACCGCGGTCGGGGCGATCGCCCAGACAGCGGGCGGCGGTGCCTGGAGCCCGCTCCTGCGTGAACTCCTCGACGCCGGCGTACTGTGCCGCGAAGCGGAGGCCGATCTGGTACGCCTGCGCGAAGCCGACTGACGGACACCGCCCGCCCGCGCAGGTGGTCTCTGCGACGCGCATGGCTGTTGGGGGACCTCTGCGTCGGCTCCCGTCGGGGGAGCGGACCGCGGCGCCGTTGGTGGCGATGACGGCATGCGGCCCGGTGCCCTCCAGCAGCGTCGGCACGTCCGCGGAGGGCGACCTGGTCGTCGCCCCGTTCGCGGTCCCGGCCGGCACCTGCCGGTTCTGCCGCGAGGGCCTGCACACCTCCTGCGAGCACGGCACCTTCTGGGACACGCCGCCCGGCGAGGGCGGCCGGGACGAAGCCGTCCGCGTCCCGCTCGCCGACGCGCCCGGCGACGGCGCCCCGTGGCTCGACGCCTGGTTCCATACGCCGGACCCGAACTGGGCGAGGAGGCCGCATGGGCGTCGCATCGGGTGCCGCATCCCGTCCGGGATGCGGCACCCGATGCGCGTACGGGGCGGGCCTCAGCCCTTCAGGCCCGACCGGGAGACGCCCTCGATGACCCAGCGCTGGGCCACGACGTACAGCAGCAGCACGGGGACGCTGGCGATGACGGCGCCGGCCATCAGCAGGTCGTAGTGGATGTTGTTGGCGCCCTGGAAGTTCGCCAGACCGGTGGGCAGGGTCAGCGAGTCCGGGCTGAGCAGGACGTACAACGGCCACAGGAAGTCGTTCCAGTTGGCCAGGAACGACAGCAGACCCAGGGTGGCCAGGGCCGGCTTGGTCAGCGGCAGGACCACCCTGACGAAGATCTGCCACCGGTTGCAGCCGTCGATCTCCGCCGCCTCCTCCAGCTCGCCCGGCAGCGTCAGGAAGAACTGCCGCAGGAAGAACACGCCGAAGGCGCTCGCCGCCCCGGGCACGATCACCGCCGGCAGGCTGTCCACCCAGGCGAACTCGTTCACGATCAGGAAGTTGGGGATCAGCAGGACCATCGGCGGCACGAACAGCGTGGCCACGACAGCGGTGAAGATCACCGTACGGCCCCGGAAGCGCATCCGGGCCAGGGCGTACGCCGCCGGGGTCGCCGTGGCCAGCACCAGGGCGGTGTGCGCGGTCGCGGCGAGGACGCTGTTGAGCAGCCAGCGCAGCACGGGACTGTCGGTGGCTGTGAGGACCGTGCTGTAGGCGTCCGCGGTGGCCGGTGACGGGATCCACCGCGGCGTGGCGGATCCGGCGTCGGAGCCGGTCTTGAACGAGGTGGCCAGCATGTACAGCAGTGGGCTCAGATACAGCGCCGCGACCACGGCAAGGATCAGGTGCAGCAGGGAGCGCCGCAGCCGCCGCCGGGCGACGATCGCGGGGGCACCGCCGGAAGCGGACGCCTTCCCCACCGTGCCCGGTCCCGCGGCGGGTGCGGTGTGCGGGGTCTGCTGGACGTGCATCTCGGTCATCGGTCCTCCTGCCGCTCGCGGAAGATGCGGAAGACCACGGCACTGGCCGCCATGAGCGCGAGGGCGAGCAGGAAGCTCATCGCCGACGCCGAGCCCATCTCGAAGCGCCGCAGGCCGGTCTCGGCGATCAGGTAGATCGCGGTCTTGGTCTCGTCGGCCGGCGCTCCCGCGGTGATCAGATAGGACTGGCCGAACATGTTGGCCGACGCCAGCAGTGTGGAGTTGACCACGAAGAGCGCGACGGGCCGCAGTCCGGGCAGGGTGACGTGGCGGAACCGCTGCCAGGCGTTCGCCCCGTCCACCCGGGCCGACTCGTAGAGCTCGGCGGGGATGTCCTGGAGACCGGCGAGGTAGATGACGGCGTTGAAGCCCAGCGTCCACCACACGGTGACGAGCACCAGAGCCCACCAGGCGGCCGGGGTGTCGGTGGTCCACTGGATGTCGTCGGGCAGCCCGAGGACTCCGAGGTAGTGGTTGACCAGGCCGATGTTGCCGTCGAGCAGAAAGCGCCACAGCAGGCCGACCACGGCGACGCCCAGGACGTACGGAGCGAAGTAGACCGCCCGGTACAGGTTGCGGCCGCGGAACTTCCCGTTCATGAGCAGGGCCACCAGCAGCGGCACCACGAGCAGGAGGGGCACGGACATCGCCGTGAAGACGCCGGTGGCCCGCATCGCCTGCCAGAACCTGGGCCCGTCCACGCCGTTCGGGTCGAACAGCTCCTGGTAATTGTCCAGGCCGACGAACGGTTTGACGGGCACGTTGATGTCCCAGGCGTGCAGACTGATCCACAGCCCGTAGACGATGGGGGCCGCCACGAAGGTGAGGAAGAGCACCAGATAGGGCGCCATGAACACGTAGGGGGTCCACCACTGGTGGCGCACGGTCCGGGACGGCGCGTCGCCCCGGGTCCGTCGATCCAGTGTGGTGGACGGCCCGGCTTTCAGCCGCTGAACCACCGGGGCCGCCTCACTTCGCGTACTTCTGCTTGTTCTCGGCCAGGACCTTGTTCGCGGTCCGCACCCCCTCGTCGAGCGCTTCGGCCGGTGACTTCCTGCCCAGCACGGCCTGCTGCACGGCCAGTTCCAGCGCCTTGGTCTGCACGTCACCGAGGCCGGGCAGGGCGGGCAGGAAGCGGAAGACGTCCACGTCCGCGGCGAGCGGGACCTGCTGCAGCCGGGCGACCTCCGGCTCGGCGCGCACGCTGTTGCGGGCGGGAATCATTCCGGCCTTGGCCCACTCGGTGGAGCGGGCGCTCATGTAGTCGATGAAGAACTTGGCGGCCTGCGCCTTGTTCTTGTCCCGGGTGGCCTGCGAGGTGACCACGAAATTGTGGCTGGCGGTCCACACGGCGTCGGTGCCGCCGATGTTCGGCACCGGTGACATCCGCCAGGGGACGCTCCTGGCGGTCTCCTTCAGGTCGTTGATCTGCCAGATGCCGTCCCAGGTGAAGCTGACCTTGTTGTTCTTGAAGGCGTTGTACTGGGCGTCCTGCGCGACCTGACCGGGGCTGTGTCCCTTGCGTATCTGCTCCACCATCCAGTTCAGGGCCTCCTCGCCGGCGTCGGAGCCCCACAGCGCCTTGGTGCCCTCCTCGTTGTACAGCTCGCCGCCGAACTGCCACACCAGGGTCATGAACATCAGGTGCGCGGGCCACTTGTTGGGCATCCAGAACGGGTGGGTGACGCGGGCGCCCTCCAACTCGCGCAGCGCGCTCTCGAAGCCCTCGCGGTCCCGCGGGGCCTCCTGCAGGCCGGCCTTCTCCAGGTGGCGGGCGTTCCAGTAGTCGGCCAGGCAGTGCACGTCGAGCGGCACGCTGTAGCGCTTGCCCCCGTAGACGCCGGCCTGCCAGACGGCGGGAATGAAGTCGGACTCGCTCAGCCCGAGGGCGGAGACGACGTCGTCCAGCGGTACGAGGGTGCGGCGCGCGGCGAAGGTGGCGACCTGGTCGTTGTGCAGGACCGCGACGTCCGGCCCCTTGTCGGCGGCGATCGCGGTGGGCAGCGCGGGGTAGAGGTCGGCCCACTGGCGGGTGGTGTTCTCGACCTTGATGCGGCCGGCGTAGCGTTTGTTGAACGAGGCGAGCATGGCCCGCATGTAGGGGCCGTCACCGCCGGTGAAGCCGTTCCAGTACTCCAGGGTGACCTTGGGACCCTGGTACTCGCCGCCGCTGAAGGCCGGCGCCGAGTCCCCGCCCTCCTGCGCACCGAGCTTGGTGCCGCCGCTGCAGGCGGTGAGCAGTCCGGCGGCGGTTGCGGCCGACGCGCCGAGCAGGGCTCTGCGGGAGGGGTGGCCGGGGGAGGTGACGGTAGTCATTCTGGTGCTCCTCGGGTGTGAGCCCGTGCCGGGCTCGAGGACGGGTCGGTTCGCGGTCAGCGCGTGGCCAGGCGGATCATGGTCCAGGACACGGGGGGCAGTTCGACGGTGAGCCCGCCGTCCCCGGCCTCGGTGCCCGCGATTCGACGGGGGCGGACCCGGTCGGGCCGGTCGGCGGTGTTGGACGCCGCGGCGTCGGTGTCGTGCAGCAGCAGGTGCTCCTCCACCCTGGCCGCGGGAAAGGCCCGCAGATCGGCGGTGAGGGTGAGGGGGTGCGCACGGTCCCGGTTCACGGCGAACAGCACCACCTCTCCGGTGCCCTCGTCGTGGGTGGCCGTGGCCCAGAGGGCGGGCACCTCGCCGTACTTGGCGGTGTCGACCAGCGGGGAGTCCGGTTCGACGCGCAGGACGGTGCCGCGCGCGTGCCGGGCCGTCCGGGCGAAGGGATGGAAGATCGTCTGTCGCCAGGCCGGGCCCTCGGGCCGGGTCATGACGGGTGCGATCACGTTCGCCAGCTGGGCCTGGCAGGCCGCCCCCACCCGGTCGGCGTGCCGCAGCAGGGTGATCAGCAGGCTGCCCACGACGACGGCGTCGGTGACGTCGTACTCGTCCTCGATCAGCTCCGGGGCGGGGCGCCAGTCCAGTGAGTCCTCGCCGCCGAACCGGCTCTGGTACCAGACGTTCCACTCGTCGAAGGAGAGCCTGATCCTCTTGTTGCTGCGCAGCTTCGCGCCGACGTGGTCGGCAGTGGCCGTGATGGACGCGATCATCCGGTCCATCTCGGCGGCGCTGGCCAGGAAGGAGTCGGTGTCCCCGTCGGTGGGCTCGTAGTAGGCGTGCAGGGAGACGTAGTCGACGAAGTCGTAGGTGTGCTCCAGCACCGTCGCCTCCCAGGAGGCGAACGTGTCGATGTGGGCGTTGGAGCTGCCGCAGGCCACCAGTTCCAGCGAGGGGTCGAAGCGCTTCATGGCGCGGGCGGTCTCGGCGGCGATCCGGCCGTACTCGTGTGCCGTCTTGTGCCCCATCTGCCAGGGGCCGTCGAGTTCGTTGCCCAGGCACCACATGCGCACGTCGTGGGGCTTGTCCACACCGTGCGAGCGGCGCAGCTCGGACAGTGCCGTGCCGGCCGGGTAGTTGGTGTACTCCAGCAGGTCCAGTGCCTCTGCGGTGCCGCGGGTGCCGAGGTTGACGGCCATCATGGGTTCGACGCCGGCCTTGCCGGCCCAGGCCATGAACTCGTTGAGGCCGAAGGCGTTCGACTCCACGCTGCGCCAGGCCAGGTCGAGCCGGCGGGGGCGCGTCTCGCGGGGGCCGACGCCGTCCTCCCAGCGGTGGTTGGAGACGAAGTTGCCGCCCGGGTAGCGCACGACGGTGACACCGAGTTCGCGCACCAGGTCCAGTACGTCGGTGCGGAAGCCGTCCTCGTCGGCGGTGGGGTGGCCGGGCTCGTAGATCCCGGTGTAGACGCATCTGCCCATGTGCTCGACGAACGAGCCGAACAGTCGTCGGTCGACGGTCCCGACCCGGAAGGCCGGATCCAGGGTGAGGCGGGCCGTGGGCATGGAATCGGGCTCCCTGAAAGTTCTCACGGACCAGTGACGCGCGGTGCGACCGGCGAGCCGTGACGCACGTCACCGATGGGCGGGCAACGGCGGTTCCTTCCGATGGCCGGGGAGGCACGGGCCGCCGTTGCCCGTTACGATTACATCGTTGAAACAGCGTCGTAAATAGGCAGCGGCCAGGTTCTTCGATTTGTGTCCGTCCTCGGCGCGACGGGCCCGCGTGCCCCGTCCGCGGCCGGGTGTGCGACGGTGAGGCGTGTCACGGGGCAGAAGCACCCCACGGGGTGCGATGGAGGTGAACAGGTGGGGGCGAGTCTGAAGGACGTCGCGGCACTGGCCGGCGTGTCCGTGAAGACGGTGTCCAACGTCGTCAACGGCTACACGTACGTGTCACCGCCGACGCGCGAGAAGGTGGAGCGGGCACTCGCCGAGCTCGACTACCGGCCGAACCTCTCGGCGCGCAACCTGCGGCAGGGGCGCACCGGTGTCATCGCCCTGGCCCTGCCCGAACTGGACGCCCCGTACTTCGCCGAGCTCAGCCGCTTCGTGATCGAGGCCGCCTCCGACCGCGGCTGGACCGTCCTGATCGAGCAGACCGACGGGCGGCCCGAGCGCGAGCGGGAGGTCCTGGACGGCGTGCGGGAGCAGCGCATCGACGGCCTGATCTTCAGCCCGATCGCCGTGGGACGCGAGGAACTGGCCGCCCGCACCGACACCACGGCGCTGGTCCTGCTCGGCGAGCGCGTGCTGGACGGCCCGACCCACCACGTGGCCATCGACAACCAGCGCGCCGCCCGTGAGGTCACCGAGCACCTGCTCGCCTGCGGTCACACCCGGATCGGCGCCATCGGCCGGCAGGACAATCCCAGCGCGAACACCGCGCATCTGCGTCTCGCCGGGTACCGCGAAGCCCTCGAGGCCGCGGGCATCAGCTACGACGAGCGCCTCGCTCCGCCGACCGCGTCGTACCACCGAGCCGACGGCGCCCACCTCATGCGGCACCTGCTGGACCTGCCGCAGCCTCCTCAGGCGGTCTTCTGCTTCAACGACCTGCTGGCCCTCGGCGCGCTGCGCACCGCGCTGTCCTCGGGCCTGGAGGTCCCGGACGACATCGCCATCGCCGGTTTCGACGACATCGAGGACGGCCGCTACAGCACGCCCACCCTCACCACCGTCTCACCCGACAAGGCACAGATCGCCCAAGTCGCCGTCGAGATGCTGGACGCGCAGCTCCACGGCGTGCGGGGTGCGGGCAGGCGGCGCACGGACGCGCGGGAGGTGGCCGCGGAGTACCGGTTGCTGGTGCGGGAGAGCACCTGGGTCGGCGGGTGAGCCCACCGGCGCCGGCGGATCCCGCCGCCTCGAGCGGACGGCGGGCCCCAAAGCCGACGGCAGGGGCGGGCAGGACATTCACCGGGACGGACCGGGGGCGCGGGGGAGAGACGGCCGGGAGCCGCGTCAGCGACGCGAAGTGGTGCGCTTGGGCGGTGCTATGCGGATCCGCTTCTCCACGGGCGCGCTCTCGATGTCGTCGAGCTGCGCGACGATCGTGCCGCGCAGGTCGTCGTAGTCCTCGAAGGAGTGGTCGTTGAAGAGGGTGTAGCCCGTCCACATCAGGTTGGCGCACACCCGCGCCGGCACCCGGCCGGTCTGCGCGCCCATGCCGACCAGCGCCACCGAGCGGATGCTTCCGGGCGCCTTCCTGTTCTGCTGGTGGACCGCCTGGAACGCGGCGGCGCAGGCCAGGGCCACGTTCAGGGTCTCGCTGACGTTCTGCGACGAAGTCTCCATCGTCGGCGTCGAGATCAGAAACCTCGGCTTGACCGCCCCGGACGGAACGCACACCGCGCTGCCCACCGGGAGCCGTCTCGCGAACTGGCTGCGGATCGCCCTCTGCACCCGCAGCTGGATGCCCGCGCCGAGGTACCGCTTGATGACCGCGTCGACGCCGCCGTCCATCCGCCCCCGGGAGTTGGTGGGACTGACCCAGGCGTCGACGTCCTCGTCGACGATCGAGCCCTTGCGGATCTCGATCCCGGGGGTGTCGGCGAAGGCCGCTCGCCACGCCTGCACCACTGCGGTGTTGATGTCGGTCAGTACCACCCTGAGCGGCGACTGCGCGCGGTCTGTGGACATGGTTCACTCCGATCGGGAACGATCACTCAACTGATCGGGACGCTATCGCGCCCCACTGACAGAGCCCCCGGCCCCGACCCGGCGCCTCCACGAACCGAGGGGGACTGTCAGTGGGTCGGCATATCCTCGCGGACACTTCGCCAACAAGGCGTTGCACCAGCACAGTTGACCCTTCGGAGCCCTTCCGCCATGAGCGATGCCCGCACGCCCGCCACGCCCGACCCGAACGACCCGCTGGCCCTTGCGGAACTGTTCCAGGGAGGCGGTGAACCGTGGCTCCCGCTGCTGCGACCGGTCATCGAGGCGCAGCCCGACGCGGCAGCGTTCATCGGCCCGGACCGCAGCCCGGAGGTCGTCCCCGTCCGCGAACTGACCTTCCAGGCGCTCAAGCCCAACGCGCCGCACAAGTGGAAGGTCGTCATCTTCGGCCAGAACCCGTACCCGCGGCCGGAGAGCGCCACCGGCATCGCCATGTTCGACAACACCTTCCACGACTGGAAGGACAGCCAGTTCGGCAGGGTCGTCAGCATCCGCTGCATCATCAAGGCGGCGGCGATGTGGAAGTACGGCATTCCCAAGAAGACCCCGATAGCCGACATCCGCGCGCTGCTGAAGAAGCAGGACACCGTCCAGCCGCCCGAGTGGTTCCAGGCGATGCTCACACAGGGCGTGCTGCTGCTGAACGCGGCGCTGACGGCCAGCAGCGACGGGGCGGTCGGCACGGACCGGCACACCAGGTTCTGGCGACCGGTCGCCGAGCGGATCGTCGAGGAGATCCTCAAGGCCAAGCAGAACGCCGACGAAGAGGACCGCGGAGTCGTCTTCGCGTGGTGGGGGGCGCACGCGCGCAGCCTGAAGAAGGTCGTTCTCGAGCTGCAGAAGAAGTATCCCGAGGTCGAGGTCCGGCACATCGACCACGCCAACCCCGCGGCGCAGGGGGACATCTTCTGCGACGGAGACCACTTCGGGATGGTCAACGACGCCCTCGCGTCGCTGGGCGCCGACCAGATCGACTGGCTGCCGAGCACCGGCTGGAACAAGCTCCCGGCGCAGACCGGCGGCACCGACGACGACATCGCCGACCGTATGGGCGCGTTCATCGCGTCCACCATGGAGCTGCACCAGCTCTACCTCGACCGGCTCTCCGGCGTCAGGGACGAAGGGCTCGTCCTTCCCCCGGTCACGGGCGTGTTCGACACCCCGCTCATGGACTTCCGCGAAGCCGTCGCCCCGGTCGCCGCGCTGCTGCCCGGGCTGGACCGGCACGTCGACCGGTCGCACGAGGTCGGCAAGCGGAGAGCGGACGAAGCGTCCCGCGGCCTGTCCGCCGACGCGATCGCCGCCCTCTACCTCTACACCTGCGAGTCCGCGTTCTACCGGGAGATCAACGCCGTCCTGCGCTCCCCGGACCGGACCGGACTCGTCCCGTACCTGCCGTATCTGCGGCTGCTGTTCTCGGCGGTGTCGCACCTCCCCGTCCGGACCGAGCCGTTGTGGCGCGGAGTGTCACTGGACCTGCGTGCGCAGTACCCGCTCGGGCGGACCGTGACCTGGTGGGGCGTGTCCTCGTGCACGTCCGAGCTGGGCGTGGCGAAGGCGTTCCTCGGCAGCCGCGGCAAGCGGACGCTGTTCGAGGTGGTTCCCGCCCGGGCCGTGGGCATCCGCGACTTCTCGGCGTTCACCGGTGAGGAAGAGTTCATCCTCCTGCCCGGCACCCAGCTGAAGGTGACGGATGTCAAGGCCGGGCGCGGCGGCCTGTGCACCGTCAGGCTCACGGAACTGGAGGAGCAGCCCCTGGTGTCCTGAGGTGTGCACTGCGCACTGACCGGACAGGGGAAATGGCTTCGCTGTGGGCCTGGAGACACGGAACGACCAGGGTGAGCCGCTCGCCGACCGCCTGCTGTGGACCGGAGTCAGCGGCCGGCGCCCATCCTCCTGCGGGACGGCTCTGACCGACTTGGAGCTCGACGGTGGGTCCTTCACACCCGTGCCCGCATACGCCCGGCCCGTGGGGGAGCGATGGCTCGCCGGGCCGCCGGACACCCGGAGTGCCTGGGCCGCCCTCGACACCCGGTGCCGGGGGCCTGGCTCGACCTGGTCCAAGGGCGGATCCGCCGGCGCACCGACCCCGACCGGCCGGCCGGTCATGCCCACGAACTCGACGGCCGGCACATCACCGACGAGCCGGGCCTCTCCCTCGCGCTCGGCGAGGCCGTGAACGGGCCGGGCGGCTGCTTCGGCGGCTGCCTGGCCGCCCTGGACGACTGCCTGCGCGGTACCTTCGGCCACACGGCCCCCGCAACTCCGCTCTGGCGGGACGCCGCAACGGCACGCGAGCACCTGTCCCGGGCCCTGACACCGGACGGCCAGTCCTACGACCTGTTCGCCGAGGTCCTGGATGTCCTGGCCGGTGGCGGCATGCACGTCACCCCGGCGTGAACCGCCCTCGCCCACCGGCCACCGCCCCTCTCCCGCGGCCGACTCCATGGAGGCTCCGCCCACGCGGCAGAGCGACGAAGCCGCGGCGCTGCGGGTCTTGAACGGGGCGGGCGGCGCGTAAGTCCGCGAAGACGTCCGCCAGTTCAGCACAGGTCATGGAGGCCGGCGCCATGGGCCGGGCTGAGGCCGGTCAGCCGGCCATGACAGGTTCGCGCCCCCCGCGCCGCGGCTCGGCACGCCGATCGGCGCGCCATCGGGGTCGGATGTGCGACGGATGGCGGGTGACCCTGCGGGCGGTGATCGTGAGGATTACCGGTACGGGCCCGGACCCGAAGCGTTCATCCCTCCGGCCGGGTGAGCCGTGGACGTCGAACACCACGGTGAAGAGCGAGCCCTTTGTTGCCACATCCTTGACCACGGAAGGACACGTGTCTTGAAGATGCGACTGGTGTTATGTGCGGGCGTGGCCGCGCTGATCGTGAGTGCGGGCACGGTGACGGCGGTTCCCGCGGCCGACGAGACCGGGACCGTACCGGCCGGCGGCACGAGCCCGGCGACCGGCTTCGATCCCGCGGGGCTGGAGTCCGCCATGGACGCCGTCCACCACGCAGGGATGCCGGGGGTGTACGCCGAGGTGCGCGATGCCGGCCGGACATGGCGCGGCGCTTCCGGAGTCGCCGACGTCAGGACCGGCCGTCCCGTCCGGCCCGACATGCGGCAGCGCATCGGCAGCATCACCAAGACCTTCACCGCCGCCGCGATCATGCAACAGGTCGAGCAGGGCCGGATCCGGCTCGATGCGCCGATCGGCGGCTATCTGCCGCGGCTGGTGCCGGGGGAGCGCGGCAGGAAGATCACGGTCCGGATGCTGCTCAACCACACCAGCGGCATCGCCGAGTACATCCCCTACGCGTTCCCGTCCCTCCAGGGGTTCCCTTCCGGGCCGGACGTCTCGGCCAAGAGCCTGGACGACAACCGGTTCAGGAAGTTCCGTCCCGCCGAGCTGATCGAGATGGGCCTCTCGGCGCCTCCCACCGGCGAGCCCGGAGGCCCGACGGGGATGTACTCCAACACCAACTACGAGATCCTCGGCCAACTCCTGGAACACGTCACCGGCACCACGGCCGAGGAGTACATCACCCGGAACGTCATCGAGCGTGCCGGGCTCCGGCACACCGGGTTTCCGGACGGGCCGCGTATCAAGGGCCCGCACTCGCGGATGTACGAGGCGTTGTGGGGTCTGATCGACCCGCCGCGCGACTACAGCGTCTACAACATGTCCTGGGTGACGATGGGTGCCGGTCTGGTGTCGACCATGGAGGACCTCAACCGTTTCTACGGCATGCTGCTCGACGGCAAGATCGTCAACCGGTCGTCCCTGGCACAGATGCAGCGCACGCTCCCGGTCCGCGCCCTGGACGGCACGACGACCGAGTACGGCCTCGGTCTGCACAAGGTCACCATGCCCGGGTGCGGCACCTTCTGGGGCCACGACGGCACGGCCTGGGGAGCGGGCACGGTGTCCCTGACCCGGGCCGACGGCAAGCGGCAGATGTCCGTCGCGATCAACCTCATGAGGTGGAACAGGGTTGACGCCTCGGGGACGCCGCGGCACCACCCCATCGACGACGCCCTGTCGACGCTGCACCGGCAAGCGATGTGCGGCAAGGGAAGCACGGCCCCGGCATCCGTCCCGTAGCCGGGTTCCTCGACCGCCGGGATGGTGCGGCCGTGATCAGGGCCGCACCACCCCGGTGGGAGGCGTACAGCCCCGCCGCAACGCCGCTGCCACCACGACGTCGCCACGGAGCCCCCGAGGAAACAGTGGCCAGATACTCAGCAGCCATGTGCTGTATTCCTCATGAGTTCAGCTGAGAGCGCCACGACGGGGTTCCCGGTGTCCCGACGCTGGAGGACCCCTTCACCGGCTAGGCCGTTTCTTACGAACCAGCCGGACCTCCGGTAACGTCCGCTCCGTGACCGCCCTCGACGCCCTCGTCCGCCTCTGCCCGCCGCCCGCTGCCCCGCCACCCGCGGTGGACTGGGCGACGGCCGAGCGTGCCCTCGGCACTGCTCTGCCCTTCGACTACAAGCAGCTCGTCGAGACGTACGGCGACGGGGTCTTCGACGAGACGATCCGGCTGCTCGTTCCCGACTCCGCGTACGACGACTGCGACCTGCACGCGCAGACCGCGGAACGGGACGAAGTCCTGGCCGAGTTGTGGGACGCGGGCGAGGAGAAGCCGGCCGGCCTCCTGGAGCCGGG
>NZ_JAPSKQ010000015.1:0-57836 GCF_031181555.1 Streptomyces sp.
CGGCCGTCGGGCAGGCGTACAAGCACATGCTGGAGCTCCGACTGGAGAACGGCCCGATGGAGCACGATGCGGCGGTCACGGCGCTCAAGGAGTGGTGGGCCGGGCAACAGGGCTGAGGTGGTGAAGCAGGGTCATGTTTCACGTGAAACATGACCCCGCCGACATGGTGAAGGGCGGTGTTTCACGTGAAACACCGCCCTTCACCATGTGGGTCCTACTTGTGGTCCTTCAGGCAGAGCAGGAAGTCCTTGCTGTCACCGCTCTCGGTGTACACGTACTGGAAGTCCTTGGCTTCGGCCTCGCACTTGCTGGACGCCATGCTGTCGGTAAGGAACGAGCCCTCGATCTTGGCCAGCACCTTGTACTGCGCCTTGGAGGAGCTGCACTCGACGACCTCGAGGTCCGGGTTGTTGTCGTCGGTGTTTCCGCGGTGCATGCAATCGCCGACCGCAGCGGTATTGGCGTCGTCCCGGCTGGCGATGTAGCCGCCGACGGCCACACTGACGACAGCCACGGCGATGACGATGTTCTTGATCGTCTTGAAGCTGAGCTTGCGTCGCGGCTGCTCCGGAGGAACAGGAGCACCCGGCGGGGGGAACCCGGGCTGACCGGCCTGCTGCGGGAAACCACCCTGGGGCGGGTAGGGGGCCTGGCCCTGGGGCTGGCCGTAGGGCTGCTGCTGACCCTGTGCGAACGGGTTGCCCTGGGGCGGCGGAGTGGTCACTTGGGGGTCCCCCTAGAACGTGAATACGTGACGCGCATGACGCGTTGATAAGACGCACGTAAGTTACCGGCCACCACTGACAACTCTGCAGCCTCATGGGGCTCTGTGGCATTGATGTGACACTTACTGGCGTTCAAAACGGACCATAGCCACAGCTACTGCTCCGTAAGTAACGGCGATCGTTACCACCAGCGGGACCGACCGGCCGTCGGGCGGCAGCATGAGGGCGGCCACGGCGGCGGCCCCGACGAAGGCCACGTTGAACAGGACGTCGTAGACGGAGAAGATCCGGCCACGGAAGCCGTCGTCGACGGAGGACTGGACGATCGTGTCCGTGGCGATCTTCGCGCCCTGGGTGGTCAGACCCAGGACGAACGCCCCTGCCAGCAGGGGGCCTGAGGCGAAGGGCAGCCCGAGCGCGGGTTCCAGGACAGCGGCGGACCCGGCGCACACCATGATCCAGCGGCCGGGACCGAGCCACCCCGCGGCCCAGGGTGTCACGACGGCCGCGACGAAGAATCCGGCGCCGGAGACGCCCACCGCCAGCCCCAGCAGGGCGAGTCCCTCGTTCGTGGTCGAGGTCAGGGCGTACCTGCACAGCATCAGCACCATCACGAGCATGGCGCCGTAGCAGAACCGCATCAGCGACATCGCCGCGAGCGCCCAGGCGGCCTCCCTGCGCGGTGGCGCGGCGAGGTGACGCACGCCTGCCATCAGGTCGCGAGCGGTGCCGGTGAGCGCCGTGGTCAGCCGCGTGCGTACCAACGCCCGGTCGGGGCCGAGCAGTTCCTTCGCGATGCTCAGTGACGCCATGGCCGCGCACAGATACAGGGCCGCGCCCACGAGCATCACGGCCGCGTCGGAGTCGGCGATGACCAGCCGTACGAGGAAGGCCAGACCGCCGCCCGCCGTCGCGGCGAGTGTTCCGGCGGTCGGGGAGAGGGAGTTGGCGACGACCAGCCGCTCGGCGTCGACCACGCGGGGGAGCGCGGCGGACAGGCCGGCGAGGACGAAGCGGTTGACGGCGGTGACGCACAGAGCGGAGACGAAGAGGAGCCAGTCGGGGACCCGGCCGATAAGGAGGACGGCGGTCACCGAGGCCATCAGGGCACGCAGCAGGTTGCCGTACAGGAACACCTGCCGGCGCCGCCAGCGGTCCAGCAGGACTCCGGCGAAGGGGCCGACCACGGAGTACGGGAGGAGCAGTACCGCCATCGCGGAGGCGATCGCCGCGGCCGACGTCTGCCTCTCCGGCGAGAAGACCACGTGGGCGGCGAGCGCGACCTGGAAGACGCCGTCGGCGCCCTGGGACAGCAGCCGTACGGTGAGCAGGCGCCTGAAGCCCTGGAAGCGCAGCAGGACACGCAGGTCACGGACGACGGCCATGGGGCTCAGCCTCACATACGGGGAGGGTCTCCGGGACGTACGACCCGGAGACCCTCAACTGCCCACGCGGAGCGGGTCCTAGCGCTCGACCTCGCCCTTGATGAACTTCTCGACGTTCTCGCGGGCCTCGTCGTCGAAGTACTGCACCGGCGGGGACTTCATGAAGTACGACGACGCCGACAGGATCGGGCCGCCGATGCCCCGGTCCTTGGCGATCTTCGCGGCGCGCAGGGCGTCGATGATGACACCGGCGGAGTTCGGGGAGTCCCAGACCTCGAGCTTGTACTCCAGGTTCAGCGGGACGTCACCGAAGGCGCGGCCCTCGAGGCGGACGTAGGCCCACTTGCGGTCGTCCAGCCAGGCGACGTAGTCGGACGGGCCGATGTGGACGTTCTTCTCGCCGAGCTCCCGGTCGGGGATCTGGGAGGTGACCGCCTGCGTCTTGGAGATCTTCTTGGACTCCAGGCGCTCGCGCTCGAGCATGTTCTTGAAGTCCATGTTGCCGCCGACGTTCAGCTGCATCGTGCGGTCCAGGACGACACCGCGGTCCTCGAACAGCTTCGCCATGACGCGGTGCGTGATGGTGGCGCCGACCTGGGACTTGATGTCGTCACCGACGATCGGCACACCGGCCTCGGTGAACTTGTCCGCCCACTCCTTGGTGCCGGCGATGAAGACCGGGAGGGCGTTGACGAAGGCGACCTTGGCGTCGATGGCGCACTGGGCGTAGAACTTCGCCGCGTCCTCGGAGCCCACGGGCAGGTAGCAGACCAGGACGTCTACCTGCTTGTCCTTGAGGACCTGGACGACGTCGACCGGCTCCTCGGCGGACTCCTCGATGGTCTCGCGGTAGTACTTGCCGAGGCCGTCGAGGGTGTGGCCGCGCTGGACCGTCACACCGGTGCGGGGGACGTCGCAGATCTTGATGGTGTTGTTCTCCGAGGCGCCGATGGCGTCCGCGAGGTCGAGACCGACCTTCTTGGCGTCCACGTCGAAGGCGGCGACGAACTCGACGTCGCGGACGTGGTAGTCGCCGAACTGGACGTGCATCAGGCCCGGCACCTTGGACGCCGGGTCGGCGTCCTTGTAGTACTCGACTCCCTGCACCAGCGATGCGGCGCAGTTGCCCACGCCGACGATGGCTACGCGAACCGAACCCATTCCGGTTGCTCCCTGTGTGTACGAGTGAGGCCCTGAGCGGGTCTCACGTGGCGGTGTCGTCGGGCGTATCCGGCCGGGGATCGTCCCCGGGCCGGGGCAGGCCGCCCGTCGCTCCAGATGTGGTGTCCTGCTGAGCGGACCCCCCGGTGGCGGAACCCTTCAGGTCCCGTCCGGCCCGCTCGCTCTCGATGAGCTCGTTCAGCCAGCGCACTTCGCGCTCCACGGACTCCATCCCGTGGCGCTGGAGCTCAAGCGTGTAGTCGTCGAGGCGCTCCCGGGTGCGGGCCAGGGAGGCGCGCATCTTCTCGAGGCGCTCCTCCAGCCGACTGCGGCGGCCCTCGAGGACGCGCATGCGCACATCCCGAGAGGTCTGCCCGAAGAAGGCGAACCGCGCGGCGAAGGTCTCGTCCTCGTACGCGTCCGGTCCCGTCTGCGAGAGCAGCTGCTCGAAGTGCTCCTTACCTTCCGCCGTCAGCCGGTAGACGATCTTGGCGCGGCGCCCGGAGAGCGGGGCGGCGAGGGCGTCCTCGGCGGTGTTGCCCGGTTCCTCGATCAACCAGCCGTTGGCGAGCAGCGTCTTGAGGCAGGGGTAGAGCGTCCCGTAGCTGAACGCACGGAACACACCCAGTGACGTATTGAGTCGTTTGCGCAGCTCATAGCCGTGCATCGGAGATTCGCGGAGCAGGCCGAGTACGGCGAACTCGAGGATCCCGGAACGCCGGCTCATCGTCGCCTCCCCTCTGCCGCGGTCCTGCCGTGACGGGCTCGTGTCCGGCTCGTCGCCGTCCTTATGTCGAGCTGATGTATCGACTCGATACATCACGACGATAGAACGGCCTTCCGGATGCGACAAGAGGGGGTGGGGTGAACGGGATCACATCACCGGTTCGTGGGGAGCAAGTTGCCTGATTTGAGGTGAACTTCTGTGCTCGGAGGGTTTTGGCGGTGCGTAGTCTGTGCGCCATGCACACCACCGGGAACCGAGTGACGCCTGGGGGCGTCCCTGTCCCCGGTGCAGTACGGGTGAATGCGGGAAGTACCGCATCCGTACTTCGGGGGGACCGGAAACCAGCCGCCGTTTCCAGGCGCGCAAGGGTGCGCCTGCCCGAGGAGTAGTCGTTCGATGAGCGAGCACCGTCGCAAACCGCCGCAGCCGCAGGGAGGCGGACGTGCCGCGGCCCGACGCGGCCAGTCCGGCTCGTCCTCCGGCCGCCGCGCGGCACCGCGAGGCGCCACCGGGTCTCCGTCCGATCCCTATGGGGCGGGCGCCCACGGCTCGGGGGGTGAGAACCGTACGTACGGCGGCCGCGCCGAGGCACGACGCGCGGCTCAGAGAGGCGGTGGCCGCCGTGCCGGTTCCGCCGGGCCCGGCCGCGGCAGGGGCCGCGCGGCACCTCCCGGCAAGAAGCGGATCATCGACTACCCCCGCCACGACAGGGACGGCTGGCGTCGCTGGATGCCGTCCTGGAAGCTCGTCTCCGGGTTGTGCATCGCCTTCTTCGGCAGCATGGTGGCCGTCGCGGGGATCGGGTACGCGATGGTGGAGGTACCCAACGTCGCCTTGACGGCCACGGCGCAGAACAACGTCTACTACTGGTCCGACGGCTCACAGATGGTCGCCACGGGCGGTGAGCGCAACCGCCAGATCGTCAACCTCTCGCAGATTCCCAAGGAGATGCAGAACGCCGTCATCGCCCAGGAGAACAAGACGTTCCGCAGCGACAGCGGCATCGACCCGAAGGGCATCGCCCGGGCCGTGTTCAACATGGCCCGTGGTGGCGAAACACAGGGTGGCTCCACGATCACCCAGCAGTACGTCAAGAACGCGATGCTGGACGACCAGTCGCAGACGCTCTCCCGGAAGTTCAAGGAGATCTTCGTCTCGATCAAGGTGGGCGCCACCGTTGACAAGGACGACATCCTCGCGGGCTATCTGAACTCGGCGTACTACGGCCGTGGGGCCTACGGGATCCAGGCCGCCGCCCGCGCGTACTTCAACAAGGACGCCATCGACCTGAACCCGGGCGAGTGCGCCTTCCTGGCGGCGGTGCTCAAGGGCGCCACCTACTACGACCCGGCCGGCGCGCGGTCCATCGATCCGGTCGGTGCCACTCCCGAGAAGAACCGGGAGCGTGTCCTGAAGCAGATGCAGGACACGCTGGACAAGATGGTCGAGTACGACTACCTGAGCGCCGAGGACCGGGCCAAGCACACCAAGCTGCCCAAGTGGCAGAACCCCCGGTCGAACACGGCGCTGAGCGGCCAGATCGGTTACCTCGTCGACCTGGCCAAGGCGTACATCGTCAACAACAGCGAAGAGACCGGCATCACGGCCAACGATCTGGAGAAGGGCGGCTACTCGATCTACACGACCTTCGACAAGAAGAAGGTCCAGGAGCTCGAGAAGTCGGTCAAGAAGGTCTACAAGGAGAACATCAAGCCCGAGGAGCGCCCGGACACGGACACCCACGTCCAGTTCGGTGGGGCCTCGGTGAATCCCGCGACCGGCGCGATCGAGGCCATCTACGGCGGTGTCGATGCGACCAAGCACTTCACCAACAACGCCGACGCGACCGGTGCCCAGGTCGGTTCGACGTTCAAGCCGTTCGTCCTGGCGGCGGCCATGACGTGGGGTGTCCGGAACCCGGATCTGGGTCCGGTGCAGGGGCATGACGTGCGCACCATCGTCTCTCCGAAGAGCCTCTACAACGGCAAGAACAAGCTCAAGATCAAGGAATACGACGGCACCATCTGGCAGAACGAGAAGGGTGAGCAGTGGGAGCAGGTCAATGACGGCGACGTGTCGTACGGCACGCCGCCCGATTACAAGATCGACCTCCGTGAGGCGATGCGTGAGTCGGTGAACTCCTCCTTCGTGCAGCTCGGCATGGATGTCGGTCTGGACAAGGTGAAGGAAGCAGCGATCCACGCGGGTGTCCTGGAAGGCAGCCTCGCCGGTACCAGCTATCCGTCGTTCTCCATCGGTACCTCCAACCCCAGCGCGATCCGTATGGCGGGCGCGTATGCCACGTTCGCGGCGAGCGGCAAGCAGCGCGAGCCCTTCTCGGTGAAGAAGGTGTCGAGCAAGGACGGCACGATCTTCACCCACAAGATCCAGACCGAGCAGGCGTTCACCTCTGAGGTCGCCGACAACGTCACGGACGTCCTGAAGACCGTCGTCGAGGACGGAACCGGTACCAACGCCCAGATCCCCGGCCGCGAGGTGGCCGGAAAGACCGGTACGACGGACGGCAACAAGTCCGCCTGGTTCGTCGGGTACACCCCGCAGCTGTCGACCGCGATCAGCATGTTCCGGTACCCCGACGACGAGAGCATCAAGAACCGCCAGTTCCTGGAGATGTTCGGAACGGGCGGCCAGAAGAAGATCCACGGCGCCTCGTTCCCGTCCGAGATCTGGGCGGACTACATGGATGACGCGCTCAAGGGGCTGCCGGCGAAGAAGTTCCCGACTCCCCAGCCCATCGGGGAGATCGTCAACGACACTCCGACGCAGAGCCCCAGTCCCACCCCCACCGAAACCGAGGAGACGACTCCGTCGGCGACTCCGACACCCACGGAGACCGAGACCACTCCGGCGCCCACGGAGACCGCCACGTGCAGGCCGTTCGACTTCAACTGCGAAGACGGTGAGGACGACACGGGCGGCAGCGGTCCCGGGGGCACGGACACCGGCGGGACGGACGGCGGGGTGACTTCCTCGCCGACGGCCACGGAAAGCGGCGACCCGGGGACCAGCAGAGGAAACGGCAACGGAGGCGACGGTCTCTTCGGAGGCCCGGCCGGTTAGTCGGTCTATCGACCGACTTGGGTGTTTCACGTGAAACACGGGCCGCCGTACCCCTCGGGTACGGCGGCCCTCGGCGTATTCCGAGCCATGTACGGCAGGATGTGCGGCATGCCCAGTGGAGAATCGACGCAAGCGAGCGTCCACGAGCCCGAGCCGGTGCGGCCGACCGAGGAGGACCAGGTCGCCGCTGCCGGCAGCGAGCTGATCGGTGGCCCGCTCGGGCGGCGTGCCCTGACCGGGAGATCCTGGTGGACCCCGGTCCGGGTCATCGCGCTCGTGGCGATCGGGATGTTCGCCCTCGGCCTGGTGCAGAAAGCGCCCTGCTACAACGGAGCCTGGTTCTTCGGCGCCAGCTCCCAGTACACGCACGCCTGCTACTCGGACATCCCGCACCTCTACCAGGGGCGCGGCTTCGCCGACGGGCTGGTGCCGTACTTCGACAAGCTCCCCGGGGACATGCAGTACCTCGAGTACCCGGTGCTGACCGGCGTGTTCATGGAGGTCGCCGCCTGGCTCACGCCCGGCAGCGGCAGCATTCAGGACCAGGCGAAGTGGTACTGGATGGTCAACGCCGGGATGCTCATGGTGTGCGCGGCCGTCATCGCCGTCTGTGTGACCCGTACGCACACCCGGCGACCCTGGGACGCCCTGCTGCTGGCGCTGGCGCCCGCCTTCGCGCTGACCGCGACCATCAACTGGGACCTGCTGGCCGTCGCTCTGACGGCCGCGGCGATGCTGATGTGGTCGCGGGGGCGTTCTCTCGCCTTCGGTGTCCTCCTCGGGCTCGCCACGGCCGCCAAGCTCTACCCCCTGCTGCTCCTCGGCCCGTTGCTGGTGCTGTGCTGGCGCGCGGGCCGCTGGCGGGAGTACGGAAGGGCTCTCGGGGGTGCGGCCGTCGCCTGGGCCGTCGTCAACGTGCCCGTGATGCTCTTCGCCTTCGACGGCTGGTCGAAGTTCTACACGTTCAGCCAGGAGCGGGGCGTCGACTTCGGTTCCTTCTGGCTGATCATGGCCCAGAACTCGAGCGATCCGCTCAGCACCGACACCGTCAACACGTTCGCCATGCTCCTGATGCTGCTCTGCTGCGCGGGCGTCGCGGCGCTCGCGCTCACGGCTCCGCGCCGGCCGCGCTTCGCCCAGCTCGCCTTCCTGGTCGTCGCGGCGTTCATCCTGACCAACAAGGTCTACTCGCCGCAGTACGTCCTGTGGCTGGTGCCGCTGGCGGCCCTCGCCCGGCCGAAGTGGCGGGACTTCCTCGTCTGGCAGGCCTGCGAGGTGGCGTACTTCCTGGGCATCTGGATGTACCTCGCGTACACGACCAGCGGGGACGCCCAGAAGGGGCTGCCCACCGACGGCTACCACTGGGCCATCGGTCTGCACCTGCTGGGGACGCTGTACCTGTGCGCCATGGTCGTGCGCGACATCCTGATGCCGGAGCGGGACCCGGTACGGCGGTCGGGTGAGGACGATCCCTCGGGCGGGGTGCTCGACGGAGCCGAGGACGTGTTCGTGCTCGGGCCCGCAGCCCGTCCCGCGCGGCACACGGCCCACTTCGAGGGGCCGCAGGTCGAGTGGGGGACGCCCCGGGCCACAGGCGGTTCGCTCTGAGCGAACGAGCCGGCACGCGCCACCGTCAAGGCGAGCGAAAGGCCGTACACGGACCAACCGTGTACGGCCTTTCGCTGTCCCCGTGAGGGCGGATCCTCAGCTGTTCCAGAGCTGCTCCGGGCGCCGCTCAGCGGTCGACGAGGCGGTCGAACTGCGTGGTGGTGTGACGGAGATGGGCCACGAGTTCATCGCCGACCTTCGGCTCCGGTGCGTCCGCCGGCACGAACAGGATCGACACCTGCATGTGCGGCGGCTCGGCGAACCAGCGCTGCTTGCCGCCCCAGACGAACGGGGAAAGGTTCCGGTTCACGGTGGCGAGACCGGCGCGGGCGACACCCTTGGCGCGCGGCATGACGCCGTGCAGGGCCTTGGGAGCCTCCAGACCCACCCCGTGCGACGTACCGCCCGCCACGACCACCAGGAAGCCGTCGGAGGCGGCCTTCTGCTGCCGGTAGCCGAACCGCTCCCCCTTGGCGACGCGTGTGACGTCCAGGACCGCGCCGCGGTACTCGGTGGCCTCGTGGTCCCCCAGCCACAGCCGCGTGCCGATCCGGGCGCGGAAGCGGGTCTGCGGGAACTGCTGCTGCAGCCGGGCGAGTTCGTCGGCCTTGAGGTGGCTCACGAACATCGTGTGCAGCGGCAGGCGGGCCGCCCGCAGGCGGTCCATCCAGCCGATGACCTCCTCGACGGCGTCCGAGCCGTCGGTGCGGTCCAGCGGCAGGTGGATGGCGAAGCCCTCCAGCCGGACGTTCTCTATGGCGGCGTGCAGCTGGGGCAGGTCCTGCTCGCTGATGCCGTGCCGCTTCATCGAGGACATCACCTCGATGACCACCCGGGCTCCGACCAGTCCGTACACGCCGTCGACCGACGACACCGAACGGATGACCCGGTCGGGCAGCGGTACGGGCTCCTCACCGCGCCGGTACGGCGTCAGCACCAGCAGGTCACCGCCGAACCAGTCCTTGATCCGGGCGGCCTCGTACGTCGTGCCGACGGCGAGGACGTCCGAGCCCAGCCGTGTGGCCTCCTCGGCCAGCCGCTCGTGGCCGAAGCCGTAGCCGTTGCCCTTGCAGACCGGGACGAGCCCCGGGAACTGCTCCTGCACGTGCTTGTGATGCGCCCGCCAGCGCGCGGTGTCGACGTAGAGCGTGAGCGCCATGGCCGGACCTGGAACCTTTCTCGTGGCTGCGGTGTATCAGAGGTATGGGAGTTGTGGGAGCCGTCGGAGCGACGAAGCAGAGGTCAGCGGCGCGACATGTAGATGTCGAGCGCCTTGTGGAGCAGTTTGTTCAGCGGGAAGTCCCACTCGCCGAGGTACTCGGCGGCCTGGCCGCCCGTGCCGACCTTGAACTGGATCAGACCGAAGAGGTGGTCGGTCTCGTCCAGCGAGTCCGAGATGCCGCGCAGGTCGTAGACGGTGGCGCCGAGCGCGTAGGCGTCGCGCAGCATCCGCCACTGCATCGCGTTCGAGGGCCGGACCTCACGGCCGATGTTGTCGGAGGCGCCGTAGGAGTACCAGACGTGTCCGCCGACGATCAGCATCGTCGCCGCGGACAGGTTCACGCCGTTGTGCCGGGCGAAGTACAGCCGCATGCGGTTGGGGTCCTCGGTGTTGAGGGCCGTCCACATGCGCTGGAAGTACGACAGCGGGCGGGGCCGGAAGTGGTCGCGCACGGCGGTGATCTCGTACAGCCGCTGCCACTCGGGCAGGTCGTTGTAACCGCCCTGGACGACCTCGACGCCGGCCTTCTCGGCCTTCTTGATGTTGCGGCGCCACAGCTGGTTGAAGTTCTTGTGGACCTCTTCCAGGGAGCGGTTCGCCAGCGGCACCTGGTAGACGTAGCGGGGCTGGACGTCGCCGAAGCCGGCGCCGCCGTCCTCGCCCTGCTGCCAGCCCATGCGGCGCAGCTTGTCGGCGACCTCGAAGGCGCGGGGCTCGATGAAGTCGGCCTCCAGGTCGCGCAGACGCTTCACGTCCGGGTCCTGGATGCCCTTCTTGATGGTCGAGGCCTCCCAACGCCGGATGATCACCGGCGGACCCATCTTCACCGAGAACGCGCCCTGCTGCTTCAGGTGCGCGAGCATCGGCTCGATCCACTCCTGGAGATTCGGCGCGAACCAGTTGATGACCGGGCCCTCGGGCAGATAGGCGAGGTAGCGCTTGATCTTGGGCAGCTGCCGGTAGAGGACGAGTCCGGCGCCGACCAGTTCACCGGTCCGGTCGTCGAACCAGCCGAGGTTCTCCGAGCGCCATTCCGCCTTGACGTCCGCCCAGGCCGGGACCTGCATGTGACTCGCCGACGGCAGGCTCTGGATGTACGCCAGATGCTGCTCTCGACTGATGGTCCTCAGGGTCAGGCTCATTCGGGGCGCTCCTCGGGCTGGTGTGTCCCCATGGGTTCAGGGGCTCCGGCTCTCGCGCGAAGCCTACTGCGCCCGGGAAGCGCCCCGGTTGGGCGCACGGGACCTTCGCCCCGGCCTGTCGCCGGCCGGGGCGTTCGACGGTGTTCGGAAGGGGTGGTGCCTGACGTCAGTCGACGAGCCCGCCGAAGAGGCCACCGTGTGCCATGCCCAGGAAGAACCCGATCGCCGCGGCACCGAGGCCCAGGATGAGGCCGAAGCGCTCACGCGTCGTCACCGAGATCCACTGACCGTACGCGCCGATGAGGATTCCCACCAGGCCGGTCCAGGAGCTGAGCAGGTGCAGATGGTGGAACATCGCCGAGATGAAGGACGTGATCCCCAGCACCAGGGTCGCCGCGAGCAGGGCGTCCTGGAGCGGATGGGGCTTGCCGTCCGTGGCGAAAAGGCCTCCGGCGGTGTTGGGTCGCATTACCTGTGCCATGGGGGCACCTCCTGCGAAAGGCGGCGCATCGTAGCGCCATACACACCCGATGTGTACAGATTGACGGGGACCCCGGCCGGATTTCAACCGGAAGCAGCTGTGCGGGTACTCTGTACCGTCCGCACCGGTGTCCGTCCGGACAGAACCAGGCGAGGGTCAGGCAGGACCACGGTCCGTCCCGGCCGGCCTGGGAGACCGCCGCCCGACCTCGATTGTCAGTGGCGGCTGTTTTACTGACAGACATCGTTGCGCAACGCATCACGACCCTCCTGCCACGGAACGACCGTGGCCGCTGAGTCCAAAGGAGGTGGGTTCCACATGCGTCACTACGAGGTGATGGTCATCCTCGACCCCGATCTCGAGGAGCGCGCTGTCTCCCCGCTGATCGAGAACTTCCTCTCTGTCGTCCGTGACGGCGGCGGAAAGGTCGAGAAGGTCGACACCTGGGGCCGTCGTCGTCTCTCGTACGAGATCAAGAAGAAGCCCGAGGGCATCTACTCGGTCATCGACCTGCAGGCCGAGCCTGCGGTCGTCAAGGAGCTCGACCGCCAGATGAACCTGAACGAGTCGGTCCTCCGGACCAAGGTCCTCCGTCCCGAGACCCACTGAGCCTTCCGCTCAGCCGATCTCGGGTTCCGAGTAGCAGCACAAAGCAGCCAGCAGCAAACCCGCCGAGAGGTTCCCCCATGGCAGGCGAGACCGTCATCACGGTCGTCGGCAACCTTGTCGATGACCCCGAGCTGCGCTTCACCCCGTCCGGTGCGGCCGTCGCGAAGTTCCGTGTCGCGTCGACTCCCCGCACCTTCGACCGTCAGACGAACGAGTGGAAGGACGGCGAGAGCCTGTTCCTGACCTGCTCGGTCTGGCGCCAGGCGGCCGAGAACGTCGCCGAGTCGCTCCAGCGAGGCATGCGCGTCATCGTGCAGGGCCGGCTGAAGCAGCGGTCCTACGAGGACCGTGAGGGCGTCAAGCGCACGGTCTACGAGCTGGACGTCGAGGAGGTCGGCGCCAGCCTGCGCAACGCCACGGCCAAGGTCACCAAGACCACCGGCCGCGGTGGCCAGGGTGGATACGGCGGCGGTGGCGGCCAGCAGGGCGGCGGCTGGGGCGGCGGCCCCGGCGGCGGCCAGCAGGGCGGCGGCGCTCCCGCCGACGACCCCTGGGCGACCGGCGCTCCCGCCGGTGGCCAGCAGGGCGGTGGCGGCGGCTGGGGCGGCGGCTCCGGCGGCGGTGGCGGCTACTCGGACGAGCCCCCCTTCTAGGCGGGCCGTACCCACACTTCTTGATCACACAGGAGAAACATCATGGCGAAGCCGCCTGTGCGCAAGCCGAAGAAGAAGGTCTGCGCATTCTGCAAGGACAAGGTCACGTACGTGGACTACAAGGACACGAACATGCTGCGGAAGTTCATTTCCGACCGCGGCAAGATCCGTGCCCGCCGCGTGACCGGCAACTGCACGCAGCACCAGCGTGACGTCGCCACGGCCGTCAAGAACAGCCGTGAGATGGCGCTGCTGCCCTACACGTCCACCGCGCGATAAGGGAAGGGTGACCGACTCATGAAGATCATCCTCACCCACGAGGTCTCCGGCCTCGGCGCCGCGGGCGACGTCGTCGACGTCAAGGACGGCTACGCTCGCAACTACCTGATCCCGCGGAAGTTCGCGATCCGCTGGACCAAGGGCGGCGAGAAGGACGTCGAGCAGATCCGTCGCGCTCGCAAGATCCACGAGATCCAGACCATCGAGCAGGCCAACCAGGTGAAGGCCCAGCTCGAGGGCGTCAAGGTCCGCCTGGCCGTCCGCTCCGGCGACGCCGGTCGTCTCTTCGGTTCCGTCACCCCGGCCGACATCGCCTCCGCGATCAAGGACGCCGGTGGCCCCGAGGTCGACAAGCGCCGCATCGAGCTGGGCGCGCCGATCAAGACGCTGGGCGCTCACGAGACGTCCGTGCGTCTGCACCCCGAGGTTGCCGCCAAGGTCAACATCGAGGTCGTCGCGGCCTGAGTGTCGCGCTCGCCCAGGCAGTGAACACGGGGGCCGCACCTTTCGGGGTGCGGCCCCCGTTGTCGTGCCCGGCCATGAAGGGGGGACGGGCCGGCCGACGAGCGGCGCATGCCGTGGGTGAAACACGGTGTTTCACGGGAAACGGTCAGCGCGTCGCGCCCGTGACGAGCCAGTGGCCCGAGCGGCTGCGAAGCCACAGGGTCAGCATCCGCACGGACATCATGAGCGTCATGGTGGCCCACAGCGCGGTGAGCCCGCCCCCGAGTGTGGGGACCAGCAGGGCGGCCGGCGTGAAGACCGCCAGGGTCAGCAGCATCGCCTTTGCCAGATACGGTCCGTCGCCCGCGCCCATCAGGACTCCGTCCAGGACGAAGACGATGCCGCAGATCGGCTGGGACAGCGCCACGAGCACCAGAGCGGGCAAGGCCGCGTCCTTGACGGCGGAGTCGCTGGTGAACAGGGGCAGGAAGGCCGGCCGGGCGAGCACCACCAGCACGCCGAGCACGACCCCGACCGCGATGCCCCACTCCACCATGCGTCGGCATGCCTCACGGGCGCCCTGGGTGTCGCCGGCTCCCAGACAACGACCGATGATGGCCTGACCGGCGATGGCGATGGCATCCAGCGCGAAGGCGAGAAGGCTCCACAAGGAGAGGATGATCTGGTGGGCCGCGATGTCGGAGTCACCGAGGCGGGCGGCGACGGCTGTCGCGATCATCAGGATGGCCCTGAGTGAGAGGGTGCGCACCAGCAGAGGAACGCCGGCCTGGGCCGATGCCCTGATTCCGGCGGAGTCCGGGCGCAGGGAGGCACCGTGCTTGCGCGCCCCGCGCAGCACCACGGCCAGGTAGACCGCGGCCATGCCGCACTGGGCGATGACGGTGCCCCAGGCCGAGCCCGCGATGCCGAGGCCGGCGCCGTAGACCAGCCCCACGTTGAGCACGGCGTTCGTGAGGAAACCGGCGATGGCGACGTAGAGCGGCGTCCGGGTGTCCTGCAGTCCGCGCAGGACACCGGTCGCGGCGAGGACGACGAGCATGGCCGGTATGCCGAGCGCGGAGATGCGCAGATACGTGGTCGCGTAGGGCGCCGCTGTGTCCGAGGCGCCGAAGAGGTCGACAAGGCCAGGTGCCGTGGGCAGGACGACGGCGATGACGGCGGCACCGAGCAGCAGGGCCAGCCAGATCCCGTCCATGCCCTGGCGGATGGCTGCCTGGAGGTCGCCCGCCCCGACGCGTCGGGCGACGGCGGCAGTCGTGGCGTAGGCCAGGAAGACGAACACGCTGACGGCGGTCGTCAGCAGGGCCGAGGCGACGCCGAGACCGGCGAGCTGTGCCGTGCCGAGATGGCCGACGATGGCGCTGTCGGCCATGACGAAGAGCGGCTCGGCGACGAGGGCGCCGAAGGCCGGTACGGCCAGCATGACGATCTCTCTGTCGTGCTGCCGTCGACCGGCTCGGGGACGCGCGGGGGCCTGTGTCATGTGCACCAATCTAATCGTCCACAGGTAAGAGATACAAAGCCTCTGGGACCCTTACTTAGAAGCTCGGGGTGTGGACTTGTGCACACCGCTCGAAGTGATCTTGATCCGACTGGGGAAGTTTTTCTTCTGCACAGGCGGTGGACGGTAAAAGTGCAGGTCAGATCCGTGCTGCTGGATGTCCTGCGGGCTTGTTCACAGGGCTGTCCACCGGGTCGTGCACAGGTTTCGCGGAGTTCTCCACAGCATTGGGGCGGTCGTCCACATGGCCTGTGGATAACCAGATTGGCTGACGCTGTCGACGGGCCTACGGTGGTCCGGCGCTCGCTCCGTCCGCAGGTTTCACAAACGCCACAAAACTGGCGCTCGGCAACCGGAGCTGGGCCTCTTATCTGTCAGTGCCGTGCCGTAGAACAGAGAGGCACGGCGAGGTCCGCTCGGCGGACGGGAGGAGGTGGCTCGGTGAGCATTTCCGAGCCCTTGGACGATCCGTGGGCCGACAGCGGTCCCAGTGATCGTCTGCCCGCCTCCCGCCGCCGCGACGACGGTGGCCGTGGCCGCGACGAGCAGCACGACCGCGGTCGGGACAACGGCGTGTGGGACGGCGGAGGCTCCGCGTTCGAACGGGTGCCGCCGCAGGACATCGAGGCCGAGCAGTCCGTCCTGGGCGGCATGCTGCTGTCCAAGGACGCCATCGCCGACGTCGTCGAGATCCTCAAGGGCCACGACTTCTACAAGCCGGCCCACGAGACCATCTACACGGCCATCCTCGACGTCTACGCCAAGGGCGAGCCGGCCGACCCCATCACGATCGCCTCGGAGCTGACCAAGCGCGGCGAGATCAACAAGGTCGGCGGGGCCTCCTATCTGCACACCCTCGTCCAGACGGTGCCCACGGCGGCCAACGCGGCGTACTACGCGGAGATCGTGCACGAGCGCGCCGTGCTGCGCCGCCTGGTCGAGGCCGGTACGCGCATCACGCAGATGGGATACGCGGCCGACGACGACGTCGACGAGATCGTCAATCGGGCCCAGGCCGAGATCTACGCGGTCACCGAGCAGCGCACCAGTGAGGACTACCTGCCGCTCGGCGACATCATGGAGGGCGCGCTCGACGAGATCGAGGCGATCGGATCGCGCAGCGGTGAGATGACCGGTGTGCCGACCGGGTTCACCGACTTCGACTCGCTGACCAACGGCCTGCACCCGGGACAGATGATCGTCATCGCCGCGCGTCCCGCGATGGGCAAGTCGACGCTCGCGCTGGACTTCGCGCGGGCCGCGTCGATCAAGCACAACCTGCCGAGCGTCATCTTCTCGCTCGAGATGGGGCGCAACGAGATCGCGATGCGCCTGCTGTCCGCCGAGGCCAGGGTCGCCCTGCACCACATGCGGTCCGGCACGATGACCGACGAGGACTGGACGCGTCTGGCCCGCCGGATGCCGGACGTCTCCGCGGCGCCGCTCTACATCGACGACTCCCCGAACCTGTCGATGATGGAGATCCGTGCCAAGTGCCGCCGTCTGAAGCAGCGCAACGACCTGAAGCTGGTCGTCATCGACTACCTCCAGCTGATGCAGTCCGGCGGCTCCAAGCGCGCCGAGAGCCGTCAGCAGGAGGTCTCGGACATGTCCCGTAACCTCAAGCTGCTCGCCAAGGAGCTGGAGATCCCGGTCATCGCGCTCTCCCAGCTCAACCGTGGCCCCGAGCAGCGCACCGACAAGAAGCCGATGGTCTCCGACCTGCGTGAGTCGGGTTCCATCGAGCAGGACGCCGACATGGTCATCCTGCTGCACCGCGAGGACGCCTACGAGAAGGAGTCCCCGCGCGCGGGTGAGGCCGACCTCATCGTGGCCAAGCACCGAAACGGTCCGACCGCGACGATCACGGTCGCCTTCCAGGGCCACTACTCGCGCTTCGTGGACATGGCGCAGACCTGACCGGTGCCCCTGCAGGGTCTCAGATTTCGTGGCCAAATCTCACGAGCGATGGCCAGGCGACGGCATATCTGGCACGAATCTGAGACTGGCAGGTCAAACCGCCTACTCGTAGGGGCGATTGGGCTCTGATGCTGGTGCCCTGGTAGAAGCCCGATGGCACCGTGGGCCCACGGGGCATCGCTCGTGGGCTTGGGGATGTGCGGTGGGGGAGATCACCGCGACGGTGAGAGGAAACCCCCATCCAAGCCGTGAGACAGCGGGAAGCTGCTCAGCGCCTCGTCTCGTACCTGGTCAGGACCACGCCGCCGGGAAACGTCCGCGTCTCCACCAGGTTCAGGTTCATCCAGCTGTCCAGCGCGGTGAAGAACGGCGTGCCGCCGCCCACCAGGACCGGATGGGCGGCGATCACGTACTCGTCGATCAGCCCGGCGCGCATGGCCGCCCCGGCGAGCGTTGCGCCGCCGATGTTCATCGGGCCGCCGTCCTCGGCCTTGAGCCGGGTGATCTCGGCGATCGCGTCGCCGGTGACCAGGCGGGTGTTCCAGTCGACCTGGTCGATCGTCGAGGAGAACACCACCTTCGGCGTGTCCCGCCAGTTCCGCGCGAACTCGATCTCCGCCGGGGTGGCGTTGGGCTGCTGGTCGCCGGTCGGCCAGTAGGAGCTCATCGTCTCCCATAGCTTGCGCCCGTACAGCGACAGGCCACTCGCCTGCTCGTGGTCGAGCCACCACTGGAACAGCTCGTGGCTCGGCGGTCCGCTCCAGCCGATGTCGTCGCCGGCCGCGGCGATGTAGCCGTCCAGGGTCAGGTTCATGCCGTAGATCAGTTTCCGCATGGCCCAGCCTTCCGTCCGTGGGTGTCCGGCGTATGGACCAGCGCGGCGCGGGAAACGCATCGGTGCGCGATCGGGGCTCGCCGGTAGTCCTCGTGCTCGAGGCTCAGCGTGGTGTACCCGGCCGACTCGGGCAAGCCGCCTGATCTCGACCTCGCCCTCGCGAGGAAATGCCACGGATTTGAGACTGATCATGGGTGACAAGGCCGTGAGACAGCCAAGACGGCCCAGGTCACGCAAGATCGACATGTCACGAGCGGCGAGACCCTGCAGCCACTCGGCACCGTCCCGGTCTGCAGGCGAATCCGTATCCCCGGGGGGAGGGCGCCGGGGACCGCGTCGCTGCCGGAGGGCAGGTACAGGTCCGGCCGCACAGCCGGCCGTGCGCGGGAAACGCCAGGGGAGCCGGCGTTCCTGATGAACTGAGGGAATGACGACACCTCAGGAAGAACTGCTGCCAGGGACGCGTCGCGCGCTGCTGCACCGGATCGCTGTCGCCCAGGCGGAAGGACGTGCGCCGTCGCTCGTCGCGACCGTGGTGCGGGGCGGGGAGAGCGTGTGGACGGGGGCACGGACATCGGTGGAGGGGCACGCCCCGGACGGGAACGTCCAGTACCGGATCGGCTCGATCACCAAGACCTTCACCGCTGTTCTGGTTCTCCGGCTCCGTGACGAGGGGGTGCTCGACCTCGGCGACCCCGTGGAGAAGTACCTGCCGGGCACGGGCGTGGGTGAGGCGACCCTCGCCGAACTGCTCGCGCACAGCGGTGGGCTGGCCGCCGAGACGCCCGGCCCCTGGTGGGAGCGGACGCCCGGCGCCCTGCGGCCCGACCTCGCCGACGTGCTGGGCGAGCGGCCCCTCGTGCACCCCGTGGGCCGGCGGTTCCACTACTCGAACCCCGGATACGCGTTGCTCGGCGCGCTGGTCGAGGAGTTGCGCGGCGCACCGTGGGAGGAGGTGCTTCGGCACGAAGTGCTCGAACCCCTGGGCCTGCGTCGCACGAGCATGCGCCCCGAGGCGCCGCACGCGGAGGGCTGGGCGGTGCATCCGTGGGCCGACGTGATGCTGCCCGAGCCCGTGGAGGATCTCGGGCGGATGGCGTCCGCCGGACAACTGTGGTCCACCACCGATGACTTGGCGCGCTTCGCGGCCTTTCTGGTCAACGGTGACGAACGGGTGCTGAGTGCCGAGTCGTTGCGGGAGATGAGGACACCGGCGGCGCCGGCCGAGACCGCGGACGTGGCGAGCGGCTACGCGTACTGCCTGGGCATGGAGATCCGTCACCACGAAGGGCGGACTCTCGTCGGGCACACCGGGTCACTGCCGGGCTTTCTCGCCTGCCTGGTGATCAGCGTGGCGGACGACGTCGCCGCGGTGGTCCTGGCCAACTGCACCTCGGGGCCATCGCCGTTCACGGTCGCCGCAGATCTCGTCCGGATCGTAGCGGAGGCGGAACCGCGCATCCCCGCTCCCTGGCGGCCGCTGAAGGAGGCCGAACCGGCGGTACTGGAGCTGGTGGGGCAGTGGTACTGGGGGACCCAGGCCTTCGCGCTGCGGTGGTCGGCCGACGGTGTTGTCTCGCTGGAGCCGTTGTCCGGCATCGGCCGGCGTTCGCGCTTCCGCTCGAACGGAGACGGTACCTGGACGGGGCTGGAGGGCTACTACGCCGGAGAGCTCCTGAAGCCCGTACGGCGGCCGGACGGATCGGTGAGCCACCTCGACCTCGGGTCGTTCGTGTTCACGCGTCAGCCGTATGACGAAGGAGCCTCTGTTCCGGGCGGAGTGGATCCGGACGGGTGGCGGGGGATCGGATAGACCTCGGTCCCCGGGGCCTGCGAGGGGCCCTGTTTCACGTGAAACAGGGCCTTTGGCGCATCTGTCACAGGTGAAGCTTGAAGCCCACGTGTGAGGCCGTGAAACCGAGTCGCTCATAGAAGCGGTGGGCATCGGTGCGGGTGTTGTCGGAGGTCAGCTGGACCAAGTGACAACCGTGGTGACGGGAGGTGTCGATCGCCCACTCGATGAGCCGGGTCCCCAGGCCGCTGCCGCGCTCGTCGGCGTGGACGCGGACCCCCTCGATGATCGACCTGGTGGCACCGCGGCGGGACAGCCCGGGAACGATCGTGAGCTGGAGCGTGCCGACGACACGGCCTCCGCGGACGGCAACGACCAGGTTCTGGTTCGGATCCGCGCTGAGTCGCTCCAGCGCGGCCAGGTACGGACCGAGGTCGTCCGGCGACTCGCGCTGCGCGCCCAACGGGTCGTCCGCGAGCATGCCGACGATCGCGGGGACGTCGGCGGCCACCGCTGCGCGTATCTCAAGATCTCCCATGCCGGGCACCCTATGCAGGCACGGCCGGGACGGGCGACCTCGATTCCGGCGCGGCCGCCAGGTCCCGTCCGGCATGGTCCGCCGGGCAGGACCTAGGCCGGTACCGATGCCTTCAGCGTTTCCACCGCCCGCACCAACGGTGCCAGTTCGGGGTTCTTCGCCGCCTCGTCGAGGGCCTCGCGCAGGGCGGTGTCATTGGTCGGCCGTGCCTCCTCCAGGAGCTTGAGGCCGGTCTCCGTCACGTTGGTGTAGATGCCGCGCCGGTCGGTGGGGCACAGATAGCGCTCCAGCAGGCCGCGGTCCTCGAGCCGCGTGACCAGTCGGGTGGTGGCGCTCTGGCTGAGCACGACCGCGTCGGCGACCTGCTTCATCTGCAGATGGCCCCCGTCGCCGTCGTGCTGCCGGCTCAGCACGTCGAGCAGGGAGTACTCCCGCACGCTCAGATCGTGCCGGGCCTGGAGGGCGCGCTCGATGTGGGCCTCGATCCTTCCGTGCAGCAGGGAGAGGGCGCACCAGCCCTGGGCGAGGGCGGTGAGCGCGGGGTCCGTGGCTGTCATGGGCGTTTCCTCCGTCCAGGAGCTGCTGACACCAGAGTAGAGCAAGGCCGCAATATACGGCGCTTGCAAGTAGCCCGCGTATGCAACTATTGTGAGGACAGCTAAAGCGCTCCTGCAATCACCTGGAAGGTCAACCCCCATGCCTCTCGCGCTTCTGGCCCTCGCGATCGGGGCCTTCGGGATCGGAACGACGGAGTTCGTGATCATGGGCTTGCTGCCCGAGGTCGCGGGTGACTTCGGTGTCTCCATCCCCACAGCCGGATACCTGGTGACCGGCTACGCACTGGGCGTCGTGTTCGGCGCGCCGCTGATGACCGTGCTCGGCACCAAGGTCTCCCGCAAGCGCATGCTGATGCTGCTCATGGGCCTGTTCATCGCCGGGAACCTGCTCTCGGCGCTGGCCCCGGTCTTCGGTGTCATGCTGATCGGGCGGGTGGTCGCCTCACTGGCCCACGGTGCCTTCTTCGGCATCGGCTCGGTGGTCGCGGCCGATCTGGTCGCTCCGGACAAGAAGGCCGGAGCCATCGCCATGATGTTCACCGGGCTGACCGTCGCCAACGTCGTCGGCGTCCCGCTGGGCACGCTCGTCGGCCAGTCCATCGGCTGGCGCGTCACCTTCGGCATCGTCGCCGCCCTCGGCCTCGTCGGCCTGGCCGGCATCGCCCGGCTCGTGCCCGACATGCCCAAGCCCGAGGGAGTGCGGCTGCGCCACGAGCTGGCCGCCTTCAAGAACGTCCAGGTCCTGCTCGCCATGGCGATGACCGTCCTCGGTTTCGGCGGCGTCTTCGCGGCCATCACCTACATCGCGCCGATGATGACCCATGTCGCCGGCTTCGCCGACGGCTCCGTCACCTGGCTGCTGGTCCTCTTCGGCCTCGGCATGGTCGGCGGCAACCTCATCGGCGGCAGGTACGCCGACCGTGCCCTGATGCCGATGCTGTACGTGTCGCTGGGCGCCCTTGCCGTCGTCCTCGCGCTCTTCACCCTGACCGCGCACAACAAGATCGTCGCGGCTGTCACCATCACCCTGATCGGCGCCCTGGGCTTCGCCACGGTCCCGCCGCTGCAGAAGCGCGTCCTCGATCAGGCGCACGGTGCCCCCACCCTGGCCTCGGCCGTGAACATCGGCGCCTTCAACCTCGGCAACGCGCTGTCCGCCTGGCTCGGCGGTCTCGTGATCGCCGCGGGTCTCGGTTACACCGCACCCAACTGGGTCGGCGCCGTCCTCGCCGCCGGTGCCCTGGTGCTGGCCTTCGTCTCGGCCGCCCTCGAACGCCGCGACAAGGGCACCGGCACCGTGCTCGCCGGCCCGGTCCCCGCCGAGCAGCGGACCACCGTCTCCCACTGACCCGCGGGGCCGTCCGGTGCGGGGCCAGAGCCGTCCCCGCATCCGCCCGCTCCCCCTCCACCGAACAACCGGCATCACCCGTACGTCGAGGAGCACCTCTTCATGAGCACCACCACCGCCGTTGCCCCGCTCACCATCGCGGACGCCGAAGCCCTCATCACCGCCGCACACCAGGCCGCAGAGGCCGCCGGTGTCACGGTCAGCGTCACCGTCCTCGACGCCGGCGGGCATCCGCTCGCGTTCCGGAGGGACGACCGCGCCGTGCTGATCTCCGGCGAGACCAGCACCCGCAAGGCGTACACCGCTCTCCAGCTGAACGCGCCCACCGCCGACCTCGTGGAGGCCGTGCAGCCCGGAGGCCTCTTCCACACCCTGCCCACGGCACTCGACCGGCCGTTGCTGTTCATCGCCGGGGGCGTGCCCGTCCGACGCGACGGCCGGCTGATCGGCGCGATCGGCGTCGGTGGCGGAGCTCCGGAGCAGGACCACGCCTTTGCCACGGCCGCCGTGGAGGGCCTCGCCTGACGCCGGGCCCCCTCGGCACGACGACGCCGGTTCCCGAGCCTGCCGGTCGGGAGCCGGCGCCGTCGTATCGGTGGACGGTGTCAGCCCGCCGCGACCGTCACCGGGGCGAACCGGCGGCGCCAGTCCCCGGGCAGCTCCGTGATCCCGTACGTCATGACGGCGTTGAACGCGACGGACGCCAGTCCGTGCTCCTTCGCCCAGCCCAGCAGCTCTTCGTGCCGCACGTCGATGTCGGTACGCAGCGGCCGGTCCGTGTGGGCGGCGAGGGAAGCGAGGAGCGCCTGAGCCGTCGGGGTGTCACGGGCGATCAGCGGGCCGACGACATGGGTGTCCATGTTGGGCCAGGCGGCCGCGTATCCGATGAGCCGCCCGTTCTCCTCGGCGACCCGCAACTGGTCGGCGAAGGCAGGCAGACGGGCGACGATGTGGGTGCGGTCGGCCCCGAACACCTCCTCGTCCAGTCGGAGGATCGCGGGGAGGTCCTCGGCGGTCGCGGCACGGGTGACGGCCTTGTGCTGTGCGCCCGCGGGGACGAAGTGACCTCGCAGCATCTCCGCCCGGCCGGTGACCTTGAAGCCCAGTTCCTCGTAAAGAGGCCGACCGCAGGGAGTCGCGTGCAGGGTGAGCGGCGTGGTGCCCATCGACGAGACGACGTGGCGCATCAGCCGGCGCCCCACGCCCTGGCGAGCATGCCGCTCGGCGACCAGAACCATGCCGATGGCTCCCAGGGCGGGACGCTCCTGCGGCCCGTACTCGGTGACGACGCAGGCGGTCACCAGACCACCGTCGGGGTCGTCGATGCCGTACCCCTTTCCGGCCGAGAGGAGGAGCCCCCACTTGTGCTCCTCCCGCGGCCACCCCCGGTCCTCGGACAAGTCGGCGCAGGCGGTGAGATCGCGGAGCGTCAGACGGCGGACGGGCAGAGAGGCAAGGGAAGGTGTCGGCACGCAGGTCAGGCTGTCCGACCGGGGGTGCCGGCGTCCACCTGTTTCCGGAGGCTCGACCCGCTTTCGGCCATGCTGCGGCCGACGGCAGAGCATGTGATCAAGCTCGGGGCTCGCACACGGGTTGTTTCACGTGAAACCCGGTTAATCTCGTGGCCCATGGCGAGGCTCCATCTCTTCGATCTCGACGGCACCTTGCTGCACGGCAGTTCCGCGCCCGTGGAAATATCGCGGCAGCTGGGACTGGAGGCCGAGACGGTGGCCCTCGACCGGGCGATCTCGGCGGGACTCATCGGACCGCCGGAGTACGCGACACAGGTGCACGCGCTCTGGGCGAGCCTCACCGAGGCGCACGTGGCAGCGGCGTTCGACGCAGCCCCGTGGCTGACCCGGATCCGCGAGGTCTGGGCAGAGCTCACGCGGAACGGTGACTACTGCGCCGTGGTGTCGCTGTCCCCCTCCTTCTTCGTGGAACGGCTCATCGACTGGGGTGCGCACGCGGCGTACGGGTCACGTTTTCCCGCCGTACCGTTCACGGAGCCGGTGGACCCGACAGGTGTGCTCAACGCGGTGGCCAAGGTCCGGATCGCCGATCGGCTGTGTGCGGAGTTCGGGGTGACACGCGCGGACTGCGTCGCCTACGGGGACTCGATGTCGGACAAGGACCTGTTCGGAGCGGTGCCGGTCTCCGTCGCGGTCAACGCGGACCGGCATCTGACGGGTCTCGCGACCCATTCCTACACGGGGAGGGACCTCTGGGAAGCCTACGAGCTGGTGCGCGTCGCGTGACGATCGGGCATCAGCCGAGGTCGGGGGCGTGCATCGCGCGCACGCCCTCGATGTTGCCGTCCAGGTAGTGCCGAAGCGAGAGCGGTACGAGATGGACCGAGGCGATGCCGACGCGGGTGAACGGCACGCGGACGATCTCGTACTCACCGGTGGGCTCGTCGACCTCCGGGCCGTGCCGCAGGGACGGGTCCATGGATTCCAGGCGGCATACGAAGAAGTGCTGCACCTTCACACCGGTGGCGCCGCCGTCCTCGTCGATGTGCTCCACGGTGTCGACGAAGCAGGGCACCACATCGGTGATCTTGGCGCCGAGCTCCTCGTACACCTCTCGGTGCAGGGCGTCGACGACGGTCGGATCCTCCGGCTCGACTCCGCCGCCGGGGGTGACCCAGTAGGGGTCCATGCCGGGCTTGGTGCGCTTGATCAGGACCAGGTCGTCGCCGTCCAGCAGAACGGCACGGGCGGTGCGCTTGACCACGGGTCGGACGGTCATGGGGGAAATGTGGCCCGGCTGGTTCCACGTGAAACATCGCGAAACGTCACCGGCCGAGCTCTCGGAGTGAGACATCCGCGCGGAGGGTCAGCACCAGCCGGTGGCCGCCTGCTGCAACCGCTCGTAGGCACGGGCGATGTGCGGCATCGCCAGCGTGCCGGTGCGGACCACCAGGAAGTACGTCCGCAGCGGGGGCACCGTCGGTTCATGCAGAGTGATCACATCTCCCCGTTCGAGTGCCGCCGCGCACAGATAGCGGGGCAGCACCGCCAGCCCCGCGCCCGCCGCGGCGCAGGCCAGCACGGCGCGTAGATCCGGGACGATCACGGTTCCCGGGGTGACAGGACGGGAGTCGAACACAGAGGCCCAGTAGCGGGAGACGAACGGCAGCGACTCGTGGACCTCGATCACCGGGACCTGCTCAAGGACGGACCTCCCGGTGCGGCGGAGTGCGCCGGGACCGATCCGCTCGGCCCAGCGCGGAGCGGCGACCAGGACGTGCTCCTCGTCGCAGAGCGCAGTTGCCAGGAGCAGGGCGCCGCGCGGCCGGACCGTGCTGATGGCCAGATCATGGTGCCCGGCGGCCAGCCCTTCCAGGGTTTCCTCGGCGGTACCGAAGGAGGCCCGCAGGGCGAAGCTCTGACCGTCGTCGCCGGCCAGCTCCGTCAGCACGGGTAACGCCCGCTCGGCGGTGAACTCCGGGGGACCGGCCAGATGGAGGGTGCGTAAGGAGGAGTCGTCCTCGAGACCGGACTCGGCGATCTCCACGAGGGCGTCGAGGTGCGGTGCCGCCTTGTGGGCGAGCTCGTCCCCGATGGTCGTCGGCGTCACACCGCGGGCCTGCCGCAGGAACAGAGGTCTCCCCAGTTGCCGCTCCAGCGTCCGTATCTGGGAGGTGACGGCCGGCTGGGAGAGGCCGAGCAAGGCGGCGGCACGAGTGAAGGAACCGGCCCGGTGCACGGTCACGAAGGTCCGCAGCAAGGCCAGATCCACCGCACACCCTCCCCCTGTCAGCCCCGCTGCCGGCTTCGGACGCGCCCCACTATAAATAAGTCGATAGGTCGCTGTCGCTACTGTGATTGGACACTGACCCTGAGTCAACTAGCCTGGTTCGCGCGGTTCCTCGCGCGCGGAACCGAGGACGGTCCGAGCCACGAGGGGGGAGGCTCGGACCGTCCACCGTGATGGTCGGGGCGCCTGGCGACCCGACCGCACAGGCGGTCAGTCAGCGGATTCGTCCAGCGCGCGCAGCACGTCCGCCACCAGGTCCTCGGGGTCCTCGGCGCCCACGGAGAAGCGGACGAAGCCCTCCGGCACCGCGTCCCCGCCCCACCGGCCGCGCCGCTCCGCAGTGGAGCGCACGCCGCCGAAGCTCGTCGCGTCGTCCACCAGCCGCAGCCCATCGAGGAAACGGTCGGCACGCGCGCGCGTGGGCAGGGTGAAGGAGACCACGCACCCGTAGCGCCGCATCTGCTGCGAGGCGGTCTTGTGCGAGGGATCGTCCGGCAGTCCCGGATAGCGGAGCCCCGTCACCTCGGGCCGCTTCCGCAGCGCCTGGGCGAGCGTCAGAGCGGTGGCGTTCTGCCGATCGACACGCAGCTGGAGCGTGGCGAGGGAGCGGTGCGCCAGCCAGGCCTCCATGGGCCCGGGAATGGCACCGACGATCTTGCGCCAGCGGCGGACGGCGGCCATGGCCTCGGCGTCGCGGCCGGTGACGTATCCCAGGAGGACGTCGCCGTGCCCGGTGAGCTGCTTGGTGCCGCTGGCCACCGCGAAGTCGGCACCGAGTTCCAGCGGGCGCTGGCCGAGCGGCGTCGCGAGGGTGTTGTCGACGGCGACCAGGGCACCCCGCGCGTGTGCCGCCTCGGCGAGCCGTCGCACGTCGCACACGTCCAGCCCGGGATTCGACGGCGTCTCGATCCACAGCAGCTTCGCGCCGTCGAGGACCTCGAGCTGGGCGTCACCGCCCGTCGGCGCGGTGCGCACCTCGATGCCGTACGTCTCCAGCTGGGCGCGTACGAGGGGAAGTGCCTGATAACCGTCGTTCGGCAGGACGACGGTGTCCCCGGCGCGGAGCTGGGAGAAGAGCACCGAGGAGATCGCGGCCATGCCCGAGGCGAACACCAGGGCCTCGACGCCGTCCTGCCCGGGCGCCTCCAGCTCGGCGACGGCCCGCTCCAGCAGCGTCCAGGTCGGGTTCTCGTCCCGGCCGTAGGTATACGGGCCGGTGGGGTCACCCGGCAGGTGGAAGTGGGCGGCGAACACGGGCCCGGGCAGGGTCGGCTCGTGCTTGACCGGCTCGGGCAGCCCGGCCCGCACCGCGCGGGTGCCGTCACCCGCTCCGTCCGGCAGCGCCGGCCCGTGGCCCGCGCCCGTCGTCGAATCGCTCATGCCGCTTGTCCTTCCACCTGCTCGCGTACCGCGGCGAGCAGACCGGCGCTCGCCGCCTCCACCATCTCAAGACACTCGTCGAAGCCGTCCGCGCCCCCGTAATAGGGGTCGGGTACGTCGAGATCGTCACCGGCGGCGGGGTCGTAGGAACGCAGCAGACGCACCTTGTCCGCGTCCCGCTCCGTGGGGGCCAGGCGGCGCAGCGCCCTGAGGTGGCCGGAATCGAGCGCGATGACGAGATCGAGGCGGGCGAACCAGGACGGGTCGAACTGCCGGGCCGTGTGGACGGTGCCGTAGCCGTTCTCCTGGAGGACGGTCACCGTGCGGGGGTCGGCGCCGTCCCCCTCGTGCCAGCCGCCGGTGCCGGCGCTGTCGACCTCGACCAGGCCGTCCAGACCGGCCTCGGCCACACGTGCCCGGAAGACGGACTCGGCCATCGGGGAGCGGCAGATGTTGCCGGTGCAGACGAAGCAGACGCGGTAGGTCATCGTGCTCAGTCCCCGTCGGGCAGGACGACGTTGAGCGCCCAGGAGACGACCGAGACGATCAGGCCGCCCAGTACGGCCGTCCAGAAGCCCTCCACATGGAAGCTCAGGTCGACCTGGTCGGCGAGCCAGGAGGTGAGCAGCAGCATCAACGCGTTCACGACGAGGGTGAACAGGCCGAGCGTCACGATGAGCAGGGGCAGACTCAGGAGCTTCACGACCGGCTTGACCAGGAAGTTCACCAGGCCGAAGATCAGCGCGACCAGGATCAGCGTGCCGATCTTCCTGCCCGTGCTGTCGCCGGTCAGGGTGATCTTGTCGAGCAGCCACACCGCGACCGCCAGGGCGCCCGCGTTGGCGATCGTCTTGACTAGGAAATTCTTCATGTGTCTGATCGTGGCAGACAGGATCGGGCACGAGCAGTGAGTCAGGGGCGGGACAAGGTGATGAAGGCATTCCGGCTGGATGAACTGGAGGCGGAGCGCGCCGCCAACGACGGGGCGTACCTACAGTTCCTGCGGGAGCGGAACATGTCGGTCGGCCTCTACGCCCTGGACGCGGGCGCGCAGGACCCGCAGCAGCCGCACCACCAGGACGAGGTGTACTTCGTCGTCAGCGGCCGGGCGGCGATCACCGTCGGCACGGAGACCACCCAGGTGGCACGCGGCAGCGTCGTGTACGTACCGGCCGGCGTGGCGCACAAGTTCCACCACATCAGCGAGGACCTGCGGGTTCTGGTGGTGTTCTCTCCCCCGGAGAGCTGAGTCGCGGCCTCGGGGTTCCCTAGGGGACGGGTCAGGGGAGGACAAGGGATCCGAGCCCCCCGCCGGACCGCACCCGGCCCTAGCATCGAGTGCAGGACACCATCGACACGACCCGGTACTCGGCGGGCGGAGAGGTAAGGGGCAAGGCGATGCGAGAGATCTTCGCGGGACTGCCGTGGTGGGTGAAGTGGATCGCGGTGCCGGTCATCGCCCTGGTCGTGTTCGGCGGGCTGATAATGAGCGTGGTCGGCTTCGTGATCGGACTCCTCTTCAAGGTGCTGGTGTTCGTGGCTCTGGTCGGCGGTCTGATCTACGTCGTACGGAAGTTCACGTCGAGTTCCTCGTCTCGCAGCGACTGGTGAGCCCAGGGGGACCGGTGGTGCGGTAATGGGAATCACCGGTTCCCTCGGGCGGGGGAAGTTTCCCCGGCGAGCCGTCTGCGTGCGGTGACAGCCGGTTAGAGTCCGGAACTCGACGCGGGGACCATCCCCGCGAGCGGCGACCCCCACCCGTGTTTCCCCGCACGGGCTGCCCCCTCGCGTTTCGGGAGTGACCCTTGGCCACGACTGGCACCGCCCCTGCACACCTGACCGCTGCCGTCCCCCCGCAGCCCCGTGCGTCGGCGTCCCCCGCACCGGCGTCCACCACCACGCTCATCGGCTCCGTACAGCGAGCCATGCGCCTGCTGGAGACCGTCGCCGGGCACCCGTACGGTGCCCCCGCCAAGCAGCTGGCCCGCGAGGCCGGGTTGGCGCTTCCCACCACGTACCACCTGCTGCGCACCCTCGTGCACGAGGGCTACCTGTGCCGCGACAAGGGGCTGTTCTTCCTCGGCGAGGCGACCGAGCGGCTGACCGGCAGCGGAGCCGAGCAGAAACGTCGCAGCACGGTCGCCGACATGCTGGCCCGCTGGCGGGACGCGGTCGGCGTGCCCGTGTACTACGCCGTGTACCGCGGGGGCGAGATCGACGTCATGTCCGTCTCCGACACCCCCGTCCACCCCGCGGTACAGGAGTGGGCCGACTTCCGCGAGACCGGCCACGCACACGCCGTCGGACAGTGCCTGCTCTCCCAGCTCGACGAGGAGGCCCGCCGCGACCACCTCGGCCGCTATCCCGTGCGGTCCGTCACGCCCTACACCGTGCGTGACGCGCAGAGCCTCCTGAGGCGCCTGGAGCGGGTACGGCGCATGGAGCTGGTGACCGAGCGCCAGGAGTACGCCCTGGGGACGGTCTGCGCGGCGATCCCGGTCACCGTCGGCACCACGGCCGCGGCGGTGGCCGTCTCCCTGCCCGCACACCAGGCCGACCGGCTCCTCCCCACGGCACAGAGACTGCAGGCCGAGATGGGACGCATGGTGGGGTCGTTGACGCTCTCTATCAGTATCTGAAAACTCACTCCTTGTGATCTGCTGTGTACGTTCAGCAAGATTCCACCAGGTGTCAGGGTCCATGCCCGGCCAGTCCGCGGCGAATGACGGGGTAGGCGATGCGCGAATCCGTACAGGCAGAGGTCATGATGAGCTTTCTCGTGTCGGAGGAGCTGTCCTTCCGCATCCCGGTGGAGCTGCGCTACGACACCTGCGATCCCTACGCCGTGCGGCTGACCTTCCACTTGCCCGGGGACGCTCCCGTGACCTGGGCATTCGGCCGGGAGTTGCTGATCGACGGCGTCGGCCGCCCGTGTGGCGAGGGCGACGTACGCGTCTCACCGGTCGACCCCGAGACGCTGGGCGAGGTGCTGATCCGGCTTCAGGTGGGCAGTGACCAGGCCCTGTTCCGCTCGTCGACCGCACCGCTCGTGGCCTTCCTCGACCGCACCGACAAGCTGGTGCCGCTGGGCCAGGAGGGGGCGCTCGCCGACTTCGACGCCCACCTCGACGACGCACTGGACCGGATCCTGGCGGAGCAGGGCGCCGGGTGAAGCGTTACGCCAGTCGGGTGGCAGTGGGCGGAACGCTTCACCGCGTTCCGCCACGCTCCGCGGGAACGCTTCCGTGGAGACGGCCCCCGGCGGAGCCGGTCACGTCGGCCGGCCGGCGCGACCGGCGTCAGCGCTTGCGGCGCCTGCCCCTCCCGCCGCGTGCCGGAGCCGGCCGGGCGTCCTGCGCCGGTGTCTGAACCGCCGACCGGTCGGCCGAGACCACCAGGGCGGCCAGGGCCGTGGTGACCGGCACCGAGGCGACCAGGCCGATCGAGCCGATCAGGGTCCGCACGATCTCCTCCGCGACCAGTTCGCTGTTCGCGACCGTCCCCACGCTGCTCTGCGCGATGGAGAACAGCAGCAGCAGCGGCAGCGCGGCGCCCGCGTAGGCGAGGACGAGCGTGTTGACCACGGACGCGATGTGATCGCGGCCGATGCGGATGCCCGCGCGATACAGCCCGCGCCAGCCCATCGCCGGGTTGGCCTCGTGCAGCTCCCAGACCGCGGAGGTCTGGGTGACCGTCACGTCGTCGAGGACGCCGAGCGAACCGATGATGACGCCGGCCAGCAGCAGACCGCTCATGTCGATCTCCGGGTACAGCCCGTGGATCAGACCGGTGTTGTCGTCGGTGTTGCCGGTCAGTGCGGCCCAGCCGATGAAGACCGAGCCGAGGACGCCGATCAGCAGCAGGGAGATCAGCGTGCCGAGCGCCGCCACGGACGTACGCGCCGACAGCCCGTGGCACAGATAGAGCGCGACCAGCATGATCGCGCTGGCTCCCACCACCGCCACGACCAACGGGTTCGAGCCCTGCAGGATCGCGGGCAGGATGAAGAAGTTCAGCACCATGAAACTGATCGCCAGCGCGACCAGCGCCATCACACCGCGCAGCCTCCCCACGGCCACGACGGCGAGCGCGAAGACGCCGGCGAGCAGGGCCAGGGGGAGACGCCGGTTCACGTCGGTGACCGAGTACTGCAGGTCCTCCGGCGCGGAGGGCTCGTAGGCGACGATGACCTCCTGGCGCTCGCTCAACTGCCGGGACTGGTCAGGCTGCACGATCTCGGTGAACGTACGGCCCTTGTCCTTGCCGGTGTCGACCCGGATCGTCGCCTTCTTGCAGGTGCCGGTCGCCTGCTGCTGGGCGGAGGAGCCCTCGGCGGTGGAGGTGTCGCCGGTCGGGACGCCTCCGGAGGCGTTGACGGACTGGCAGCTCACCTCCACCACCTCGGTGACCGTGGCGTGCTGCGTCTGCCGGTCGAAACCGACGCCGGTGCGCTCGTGCCCCGGGGCACCGCCCGGCCACAGCACGGCGAGGCCGATCAGCACCGCCGCGGCGAACGGAATCAGGATCGCCGCGATGACCTTGCGCAGGTGCTGGGAGACGGGGGCCGCCGGGCCGTGCCCGTGCGAGTGGCCGTGTCCGCCTCCGGAGCCACCTCCGTTGCCGTGTCCGCCGCCGCTTCCGGCGCCGGATCCGTGGGGTGGTTCGGGCGGTGGGTACGGGGGAGGCTGCGTCGAGGTCACCGACCGATCATCGCAAGAACGAGGGGGGCCCTCTGTTCACCGCGCCAGAAAGGACGCTAGCGTGGAGTCACCTTTTGTACACGCGGGAGCTCGGAGCACCGGGCTGAGAGGGCGCTGACCTCCGTCCCAACGATGTTTCACATGAAACATCACCGAAGTGCGAGTGATGTTTCACACGGAACGTCGACAGACGGAAGCCGCTGCGTCGACCGCCGAACCTGTTACCGGGTAATGCCGGCGTAGGGAGTAGGTCTCATGACCAACAAGGACGCACGCACGCCTGCCTCCACGCAGAACCCGACGGAGACGTCGGCGGACGGAGAGGCCGGGAAGTCCATCGGCTGGCACAAGGCGTACGTCGAGGGCACACGCCCCGACCTGCGGGTGCCGGTCCGTCAGGTGCACCTCACCAACGGGCAGTCGGTCACGCTGTACGACACATCGGGCCCGTACACCGACCCACTCGTCGACACCGACGTCCGCAGGGGCCTGGCCCCGCTGCGGGAGAACTGGATCATCGCCCGCGGTGACACGGAGGAGTACGCGGGCCGTCCCGTCCGTCCCGAGGACGACGGGATCAAGCACACCTCGCCGCGCGGTGGCCTGCGCAACCTCGACGCGGTCTTCCCCGGCCGGCCGCGTCAGCCGCGCCGGGGCCGCGAGGGCCGGGCGGTCACACAGCTGGCGTACGCGCGCCGTGGTGAGATCACGCCCGAGATGGAGTTCGTGGCGATCCGGGAGAACGTCTCCCCCGAGGTGGTCCGCGAGGAGATCGCGGCGGGCCGGGCGGTGCTGCCGGCCAACGTCAACCACCCGGAGACCGAGCCGATGATCATCGGCAAGCGGTTCCTGGTGAAGGTCAACGCCAACATCGGCAACTCGGCGGTGACGTCCTCCATCGAGGAGGAGGTGGAGAAGATGACGTGGGCGACCCGCTGGGGCGCCGACACGGTCATGGACCTCTCCACCGGCCGCAACATCCACACCACCCGGGAATGGGTGCTGCGCAACTCCCCCGTCCCCATCGGCACCGTGCCGCTCTACCAGGCCCTGGAGAAGGTCGACGGCAGGGCCGAGGAACTGACCTGGGAGATCTACAAGGACACGGTCATCGAACAGGCCGAGCAGGGTGTGGACTACATGACGGTCCACGCCGGCGTGCGGCTCGCGTACGTACCGCTCACCGCGAACCGCAAGACCGGCATCGTCTCGCGCGGCGGCTCGATCATGGCCGCGTGGTGCCTGGCACACCACAAGGAATCGTTCCTGTACGAGAACTTCGAGGAGCTCTGCGAGATCCTCGCCGCGTACGACGTCACCTACTCGCTCGGCGACGGCCTCAGGCCCGGTTCGATCGCGGACGCCAACGACGAGGCGCAGTTCGCGGAGTTGCGCACGCTCGGCGAACTCAACCGGATCGCGAAGCGTTTCAACGTTCAGACCATGATCGAGGGCCCGGGTCATGTCCCGATGCACAAGATCAAGGAGAACATCGACCTTCAGCAGGAGATCTGCGATGAAGCCCCGTTCTATACGCTCGGCCCGCTGACGACGGACGTCGCGCCGGCGTACGACCACATCACCTCCGGGATCGGCGCCGCGATGATCGCCTGGTGGGGCACGGCCATGCTCTGCTACGTCACGCCCAAGGAACACCTGGGCCTGCCCAACCGGGACGACGTCAAGACCGGCGTCATCACCTACAAGATCGCCGCTCACGCCGCCGACCTCGCCAAGGGCCACCCGGGTGCACAGGAGTGGGACGACGCACTGTCGGACGCCCGCTTCGAGTTCCGGTGGGAGGACCAGTTCAACCTCGCCCTCGACCCGGACACGGCACGTGAGTTCCACGACGAGACCCTGCCGGCCGAACCGGCCAAGACGGCTCACTTCTGCTCGATGTGCGGGCCGAAGTTCTGCTCGATGAAGATCTCGCAGGACATCCGCCGGGAACACGGTGGCAGCCGGGCCGAGATCGAGGAGGGCATGGCGCAGAAGTCGAAGGAGTTCGCGGCGGCGGGCAACCGCGTGTACCTGCCGATCGCGGACTGAGTGTCCGCGGGGTGGTGCTCGCGGTGGGTTCCACGGCGGGCACCACTCCCCAGGGGGTACGCCGGGGCCTCCCCTCCCCTTTGCGGTGCCGACTCGGCAGACTGATCCCATGACAGCGAGCTCCATGAGCAAGGGATCCAACCTTCCCGTCGATGCCCCCGCGGTGCGCGTTGAGCTCGCTTGGGCGGCCGGTCCGGGTGTGCCCGACATCGACGCCTCGGCTCTGCTCCTCACGGAGGCCGGGCGGGTGCGGGACGACGGCGACTTCGTCTTCTACAACCAGCCGCGGCACGCGTCGGGTGCCGTGACGCACCAGGGGAAGCGGAGTGCCGCCGGTACCGCGACCGACACCGTGGAGGTGGACCTGCGCTCGCTGGAACCGGCCGTCGAGCGGATCGTGCTGTGCGCGTCGGCCGACGGCGGGACCTTCGGCCAGGTGCCGGGACTGGTCCTCCGGCTGCTCGACGCAGGGACGGGGACCGAGGTCGCGCGGTTCGACATGGTGGCCGGGACGGAGACCGCGTTCATCGGCGGCGAGTTGTACCGACGACAGGGGAAGTGGAAGTTCCGCGCGGTGGGGCAGGGGTACGCCTCCGGGCTCGCCGGGCTGGCCACCGACTTCGGTATCACCGTGGACGACGCCTCTCCGGCGGACGGTGGTTCCCCGGCGGCCACCGCCCCGGTGCCCCCGGCCGCACCAGCCACACCAGCCACACCGGCCCCGCCGGTTCCTCCCGCGGTGCCCGCGGCGGCCGCACCGCCCCCCGTCCCCCGGACGGGCGCCCCGCGGCTGACCAAGGGTGAGGAGCGGCTGCCCGTGGACATGCGCAAGCGGTTGTCCCTGCGCAAGGAGCAGGTCGCGGTCAGTCTGCGCAAGCACGGGGCCACCGGGGTCACCGCGCGTGTCATCCTCGTCCTGGACGCCTCCGGGTCCATGTCCTTCCTGTACTCCAAGGGGGTCGTGGCCGATGTCGTCGAGCGCATGGCCGCCGTCGCCGCGCAGTTGGACGACGACGGTGAGATGCAGGCCTGGACGTTCGCCTCGAACCCGGCCAGGCTGCCCGATCTGCGGCTCGGCGAGCTTCCCGAGTGGCTGCGGCTGCATGTGCGCGTGGGGGAGATGAGTCTCTTCCGGCGCGGGCGGAAGAAGGGGCTGGACCCGCGCCAGGTCGACATGCGGGAGGTGGGCATCCAGAACGAGGAGCAGAAGGTCATCGCGGAGGTGCGCGCGTACGTCCGGGAGAACCCCGCCTCCGTGCCGACCCTCGTGCTGTTCTTCTCCGACGGCGGTGTCTACCGCAACGCCGAGATCGAGCGGCAGTTGCGCGAGGCCGTCGAGGAGCCGGTCTTCTGGCAGTTCGTGGGGCTGGGCCGGTCGAACTACGGCGTGCTGGAGCGGTTCGACACGCTGCCCGGGCGCCGTGTCGACAACGTCGGTTTCTTCGCCGTCGACGACATCAGCACCGTGCCGGACCCGGAGCTGTACGACCGTCTGCTGTCCGAGTTCCCGACGTGGATCACGGCCGCGGGCCGGGCGGGCATCCTCTGACCGGCGCACGGCGACGGCCTGCCACAGCGGGAACCCGCCCACTCGGCGCCCGCCCGACCGGAACCGCCCACCCGGCTCGCGTCCCCCGACGCGGAGGCCCCGAGAGGCTCCGCCCGGAAGGGAGCGCAAGCCGACGGACGGGCCGTCCGGCTACTCCGGCTGGTGCTCCGGTCCCCCGAAGTCCGGGCTCGAGTAGTCCGGGCTCGAGTAGCTCGGCCGCGGGCCGCGGGCCGGGCCTTCGCCCGGGCTGGTGAAACCCGGCCGGTCGTAACCGAGGTGCGGAATACGGCTGGTCGGCGCGGGCGGTGCCGTGTGGTGCAGTGCGGTGGCCGCCGCCGGGTCGGTGAGCGCGTCCCGCAGGAACGGCAGGATCCCCCGTTCCAGCAGTGCCTCGCGCCAGGCGTCCCTGGCCCGGGCCAACTCCCCGTCGAGTTCGTCGTACGAGGCACCGAGGGCCGAGGGCTTGTTGCGCAGTGCGGTGAGCAGCAGGCCCACCGCGGCGACGAGGATGGCGACCGCCGTCACGGCGCCGAACACCCAGCCGGTGGTGAGCATGGTCCGGGCGAACGCGGCGCCGGGGTCGAGCATCCGCAGGACGTAGCCGACGAGCAGGAATATCGCGGCGGCGGTTCCGGCCAGGACCGGGGCCAGGACGGCGACGACGGCGACGGCGCCCGCGCCGGCGGCCTCACCCATGGTGGTGGCGAGCCCCACCGCGTTCGTGTCCGGCTCGGCGGAGTCGGACTCGCGGACGGACGGGGCGGCCGGCGCCGGGGGCCGGCGCAGTTCCTCGCGGACCTTCACGTAGTGCTGGTACTCGGTCGCCGCGGCCGCCGTGATGATCGCGGAGGCGTTGAGCGCCATCGTGCGCAGCTGTTCGGGATTGAGCCGCTGTCCGACAGCGGTCAGTTCCGGGTGGTGTGGTGCGGAGCGCAGCGCCTCATCGAGAATCCGCTCGTATTCCTTGCGGTCCTCGCTCGACAGGTACTGCGGAACGCTGTTCATGTGCATCCCCCGATGCTCCGTAGGGCTTGGGGCTCGGCATGCTGACGAGCCGTCGGGCAGAAACGGAGGGGAGCCTGCTACGGATAAGCCGATGGTAGAGCGGTGACGGCGCGCGGTGACAGGGGGTTTACCGAAATTGCCGCGCGTGCGGTGCGGGCGCGGGCCGCCGGACGACGGCCCCGTGAACCGTCAGACGCCGAGCGGCAGTTGCTGGACCAGCAGTTTTCCGGCCATCGTGACGCCGCCGTCCATGGCGATGGCGAGACCGTCGGCGTAGACGTGCGGTCCCGAGACCACGGGGCCGGTGTCGTCCTCGCCGTCCTCGGACCCGACTTCGCCCAGCAGGTACGGAATGGGGCTGTGGCCGTGAACGACCCGGGTGCCGCCGTACGTATCCAGCAGGGAGCGCACCGCGTCGGCGCCGCCCTCGTCGCGGAAGGAGAACCGCTTGGTGAACTTGCGGAACAGGTCCCAGACCTCGTCCGCGTCGTTGCGGGTGAGCGTTTCGCGGACGGTGTCGTTGACCTCCTCGATGGAGCGGCCGTAGTCGAGGTAGGCGGTGGTGTCGGAGTGGAGCAGCAGGTGGCCGTCGACCTCCTCGACGGCGTCGAGGCGGGCCATCCACTGGAGGTGGTGGTCCTGGAGGCGGTCCATGTCGGTCTTCTGGCCGCCGTTGAGCAGCCAGGCCGCCTGGAAGGTGGCGGTGCCCGCGCCGGAGTTGACGGGGGTGTCGCCGAACCGCTTGGCGCCGAGCAGCAGCAGCTCGTGGTTGCCCATGAGGGCCTTGCAGTAGCCGCCGGCCGCGGCGGCCTCGGCGGAGAGCCGCATCACGAGGTCGATGACGCCGATGCCGTCCGGGCCGCGGTCGGTGAAGTCGCCGAGGAACCACAGCCGCGCGGTGCCGGCGCACCACTGCCCCGCGGAGTCGATGAGGCCCTGCTCCTGGAGGGCGGCCACCAGCTCGTCGAGGTAGCCGTGGACGTCACCGACCACGTACAGCGGGCCGGGGCCGGTGGCGGGCTGCGGGGCGGGCACGGACGCGGGGTCGACGGTCACCTGAACAGTGTCACCCCGATTGATGACGGGGAGGTCCCGCTGGGTGGGGGTGTATCCCTCCGGATAGGTCTCCTCGGACGGCGGGACGACGTCACCCGGGTGGGTGCTCTGGATGTACGGACCGGTCTCGTGGACGTACGCGGGTACGCGGAAGTCGCGCAGTGTCGCCGTCCGCTCCACCTCGGGTCCCTGACCGGCCCCCTGAGTCATCGACCCCTCCACCATCGCGCCGCATCTGCACCGCGTCGGACTGCCTGGTCGCAGCGGCCCGCGGTGTCGTGGGCCCATCATAGGAATGCGGATCGCGCCATGTGATGACCCAGGGGTGGTGAATCGGAGCAAGACTCCGGGTCTCCGCGCCTTTCGCCCCGTTTGGGCCGGAATTCGACCGCCCTGTGGCCTTCCCCGCCGCGAACGCTGTTCGCGGGACCGGCCCGTCGGTGCCCCGGCGTCAGGTCCTCTTCGGTGACCTCGGCGGGCTGACCGTCGTACGGGGCGGCCGGCGCTGCGAGGAGGTGCGCACGATCAGCTCGGTCGGTACCACCTGCTCCACCGGGTGGTCGGAGTCGACCCCCTCGATGGCGTCGATGAGCAGCTGGACCACGGTCGTGCCGATGCGCCGCGGTTTCAGGGAGAGCGTGGTGATGGGCGGTTCGGTGCTGGCGTAGACGGTGGACTCGCTGCAGCAGACGAGCAGCAGGTCGTCCGGGACGCGCAGGCCGTAGCGGCGGGCGGCGGCGAGCAGGTCGGTGCCGTTCGGGTCGAACAGGCCGTAGACGGCGTCGGGGCGGTCGGGGCGGGCGAGCAGCCGGTCGGCGGCGACGGCGCCCGCGCACGGGTCGTGCGCGGGGTAGGCCTCGTACACCGGGTCCTGGCCGACGCGCTCGCACCAGCGCAGGTACGCGGTGGTCGACAGATGGGTGTAGGTGTCGGTCGTCGTCCCGGTGAGCAGGCCGATGCGGCGGGCGCCGGCGTCGGCGAGGTGGTCGAGGATGCCGAGGACCGCGGCCTCGTGATCGTTGTCGACCCAGGCCGTGACCGGCAGTGAGCCGGCCGGGCGGCCGTCGGAGACGACCGGTAAGCCCTGGCGGACCAGTTCGCTGACGACCGGATCCTGGTCGGAGGGGTCGATGACGACCGTGCCGTCCAGGGCGACGTTGGACCACACGTCGTGGCGGGAGGTCGCGGGGAGGATGACGAGGGCGTAGCCGCGGGCGAGCGCGGCGGAGGTGGCGGCGCGCGCCATCTCGGCGAAGTACGCGAACTCGGTGAAGGTGAAAGGTTCATCCCCGTACGTCGTCACGGTCAGGCCGATGAGGCCGGACTTGCCGGTACGGAGGGTGCGGGCGGCGGCCGAGGGGCGGTACCCCAGTCTGTCGGCCACCTCACGGACGTGGCGCCGGGTGGCGTCCGGGAGCCGACCCTTGCCGTTGAGGGCGTCGGAGACGGTCGTGATGGAGACTCCGGCGGCGGCGGCCACGTCCCTGATGCCCGCTCGACCCGGCCGGCTGCCTCGGCGTGAGGTTTCCGCGCGGCTCACCTGGTGCTTCCCTGCTGCTGTCATGGCGAGCCGATAGTAGGGCTCATACGGTGGGGTAGGGCGGGCGCATATGCATGCGTTGACAGGCACGTTTCTGCAAGATCATTTAATGTTAACCCCCTTTGAAAACAAGGGTGTTGAGCACTCCCATGCCAGTATCCGACGTGTCGGCGCATGCGGGCCTGCCGAGGGCGCGATGTTGCGAAGAGGTCTCAACTCACCTGCACGGGGGATGCGCGCTACGGCGCAAGCCACCGGCGCGTAGATATATGTGCGGCGCGCCCCCGGCTCGTGCGCCATTCATGCACCTTCGAGTGATGTTGCCCTTGTCGGCAGTGGGACGCACGGGCCGCTTGAGCGTCTCTGCCGCCCCTATACGCAGCGGCGTCGAATCCTCATAAGGTGAGCAGTATTGGATGTCGGCGGCGGTCATGGGCCGCCGGTCTTCGCGAGGAGGACTGCGGTGAGCGAGACGAGCCCCAAGCTGCGCGCCGAGCTGGAGGGGATCCCCACGTACAAGCCGGGCAAGCCGGCGGCGGCCGGTGGCCCGGTGGCCTACAAGCTGTCCTCCAACGAGAACCCCTATCCGCCGCTGCCGGGTGTGATGGAGACCGTCACGGCCGCGGCCTCCTCCTTCAACCGCTACCCGGACATGGCCTGCACGGCCCTGATGTCCGAGCTGTCCGAACGCTTCGCCGTCCCGGTCTCCCACCTGGCCACCGGCACCGGCTCGGTCGGTGTCGCCCAGCAACTGCTGCAGGCCACCTCGGGCCCCGGCGACGAGGTGGTCTACGCCTGGCGGTCGTTCGAGGCGTACCCGATCATCACCCAGATCAGCGGTGCCACGTCCGTGCGGGTGCCGCTGACGCCGGGTGATGTGCACGACCTGGACGCGATGGCCGCGGCGATCACCGACCGGACCCGGCTCGTGTTCGTCTGCAACCCCAACAACCCGACCGGCACGGTGGTGCGGCGGGCCGAGCTGGAGCGCTTTCTCGACCGGGTGCCCCGCGACGTCCTGGTGGTGCTCGACGAGGCCTACCGTGAGTTCATCCGGGACCCCGAGGTGCCGGACGGCGTCGAGATCTACCGGGAGCGGCCCAACGTCTGCGTTCTGCGGACCTTCTCCAAGGCGTACGGCCTGGCGGGGCTGCGGGTCGGTTTCGCGATCGCCCACGAGCCGGTGGCTGCGGCACTGCGCAAGACGGCGGTGCCCTTCGGGGTGAGTCAGATCGCGCAGGACGCGGCGATCGCGTCGCTGCGGGCCGAGGACGAGCTCATCGGCCGGGTCGGTTCGCTGGTGTGCGAGCGCAACCGTGTGATGGACGCGCTGCGCGGCCAGGGGTGGACGGTGCCCGAGAGCCAGGCCAACTTCGTGTGGCTGCGGCTGGGGGAGCGCACGGTGGAGTTCGCGCAGGCGTGTGAGCAGGCGGGCGTGGTCATCCGGCCGTTCCCCGGAGAGGGGGTGCGGGTGACGATCGGCGAGGCCGAGGCGAACGACATCTTCCTGAAGGTGGCGGAGGACTTCCGCAAGCAGCTCTAGCGGCCCGTGAGGGCGGGGGTCCTCCTGACGCTTTCAGCCGGCCGGCGACTCAGTCGTCGGCCGGTTTCCTGTGTGGTGTCCGTTTCACGTGAAACGTCCAGGACAGCGTCGGCGTGCCTGCGATTCAACAGAGTGTGGAAGCCCTCGCCAAGGGGTTGACGTCACACGGGACCCCCCTTCCGGGTGTGAAAAGCGGTAGGTCATAATTGCTTGTGAATGTGAACGCGTTCACAAGCAGATCCCGTTTTCCCGAGTTGTGGGGGACGAACGGGACCAAGCGGCCGCTGCTGACCACGGCGAAGTAAGGAGCGACGACGTGGATCTGGCTCTGGCGCCGGAGACCCTGGCGCGATGGCAGTTCGGTATCACCACCGTCTACCACTTCCTCTTCGTTCCCCTGACGATCTCGCTGGCCGCCCTCACCGCCGGGCTGCAGACCGCCTGGGTGCGCACGGGGAAGGAGAAGTACCTCAAGGCGACGAAGTTCTGGGGCAAGCTCTTCCTGATCAACATCGCGATGGGTGTGGTCACCGGCATCGTGCAGGAGTTCCAGTTCGGCATGAACTGGTCCGACTACTCGCGGTTCGTCGGTGACGTCTTCGGCGCCCCGCTCGCCTTCGAGGCACTGATCGCCTTCTTCTTCGAGTCCACCTTCATCGGTCTGTGGATCTTCGGCTGGGACAAGCTGCCCAAGAAGATCCACCTGGCCTGCATCTGGATGGTCTCGATCGGCACGCTGCTGTCGGCGTACTTCATCCTCGCGGCCAACTCCTGGATGCAGCACCCGGTCGGCTACCGGATCAACGAGGAGAAGGGCCGAGCCGAGCTCACCGACTTCTGGCTGGTGCTCACCCAGAACACCACGCTCAACCAGGTCTTCCACAGCTTCTCGGCGGCCTTCCTGACCGGCGGCGCCTTCATGGTGGGCATCGCCGCCTTCCACCTGATGCGGAGGAAGCACATCCCGGTGATGCGCACCTCGCTCCGGCTCGGTCTGGTCACCCTGGCGGTCGGAGGCCTGTTCACCGCGGTCAGCGGCGACACCCTCGGCAAGGTCATGTACGAGCAGCAGCCGATGAAGATGGCCGCAGCCGAGGCGCTGTGGGACGGCGAGGCACCGGCTCCCTTCTCCGTGTTCGCCTACGGGGACGTCGACGAGGGCCACAACAAGGTCGCCCTGGAGATCCCCGGCCTGCTGTCCTTCCTCGCCCACAGCGACTTCGACTCGTACGTGCCCGGCATCAACGACACCAACGAGGCCCTGCGGGAGAAGTTCGGTCCCGGTGACTACAAGCCCATCGTCCCCGTCGCCTACTGGGGCTTCCGCTGGATGATCGGCTTCGGCATGGCCTCCTTCTCCCTCGGCCTGCTGGGGCTGTGGCTCACGCGGAAGAAGTTCCTGTTGCCGGCCGCCCTGCGCACCGGGGAGGACGAGGTACCGCGTCTGGTGCTGCTGAAGCAGCCGCTCGGGGCGAAGCTGTCCCGGCTGTACTGGCTCCTGGCGCTGTGGACGATGGCGTTCCCGCTGATCGCCAACTCCTGGGGCTGGATCTTCACCGAGATGGGCCGTCAGCCCTGGGTCGTCTACGGCGTGATGCAGACCAAGGACGCCGTCTCCCCCGGCGTGTCCCAGGCCGAGGTCATCACCTCGATGACCGTCTTCACCGTGCTCTACGCCGTCCTGGCCGTCATCGAGGTCAAGCTGCTCGCCAAGTACGTCAAGGCGGGGCCGCCCGAGCTCACCGAGTCCGATCTCAACCCGCCCACGAAGCTCGGCGGCGACCTCCGTGACGCCGACAAGCCGATGGCCTTCTCGTACTAGGCCGAGGGAGCTGCACCGTCATGGAACTGCACGACGTCTGGTTCGTACTGATCGCCGTCCTGTGGACCGGCTACTTCTTCCTCGAGGGCTTCGACTTCGGGGTCGGCGTCCTCACCCGGCTGCTCGCCCGCGACCGTGCCGAGAAGCGGGTGCTGATCAACACGATCGGCCCCGTCTGGGACGGCAACGAGGTCTGGCTGCTCACGGCGGGCGGTGCGACCTTCGCCGCCTTTCCCGAGTGGTACGCCACGCTCTTCTCCGGCTTCTACCTGCCCCTGCTGCTCATCCTGGTCTGCCTGATCATCCGCGGTGTCGCCTTCGAGTACCGGGTCAAGCGGCCGGAGGAGCGCTGGCAGCGCAACTGGGAGACGGCGATCTTCTGGACCTCGCTGATCCCCGCCTTCCTGTGGGGCGTGGCCTTCGGGAACATCGTCCGCGGTGTGAAGATCGACGCCGAGTTCGAGTACGTGGGGACCGTCTGGGATCTGCTCAACCCGTACGCACTGCTGGGAGGCCTGGTCACCCTCACGCTGTTCACCTTCCACGGGACGGTGTTCACCGCGCTCAAGACGGTCGGGGAGATCAGGGAACGGGCGCGGCGACTGGCGCTGCGCGTGGGCCTCGTCACGGCCGTACTCGCGTCGGCCTTCCTGCTCTGGACCCAGGCCGACAAGGGGGACGGCACGAGCCTGCTAGCGCTGGTCGTCGCCGTCGCCGCGCTGGTCGCCGCGCTGGTCGCGAACCAGGCGGGGCGCGAGGGCTGGTCGTTCACGCTGTCCGGCGTCACCATCGTGGCCGCCGTGGCGATGCTCTTCCTGACGCTCTTCCCGAACGTCATGCCGTCCACGCTGGACGCGGACTGGAGCCTCACCGTCACCAACGCCTCTTCCAGCCCCTACACCCTGAAGATCATGACCTGGCTCGCGGTGATCGCCACGCCGGTCGTCCTGCTCTACCAGGGCTGGACGTACTGGGTGTTCCGCAAGCGGATCGGCACGCAGCACATCGCCGATCCCGTGCACTGAGGTGTGTTTCACGTGAAACCAATCGACCCGCGGCTGCTCCGGTACGCCCGTGCCACCCGGCTCTTCCTGGTGGCGGTCGTCGGCCTGGGCGCCGTCGGCGCGGGGCTGGTCGTCGCCCAGGCCATGCTCATCGCCGAGATCGTGGTGGGTGCGTTCCAGCACGGCATGTCCGTCGGCGCACTCGGCACTCCCCTGCTGCTCCTCACCGCCGTCGCGGTCGGTCGTGCGCTGGTCGGCTGGCTCACCGAGCTGGCCGCCCACCGGGCGAGCGCCGCGGTGAAGTCGGAGCTGCGGGGACGGCTGCTGGAGCGGGCGACGGCGCTGGGCCCGGGATGGCTGAGCGGGCAGCGCACCGGTTCGCTCGTCACCCTGGCGACCCGCGGGGTTGACGCCCTCGACGGCTACTTCTCGCGCTACCTGCCCCAGTTGGGTCTGGCGGTGGTCGTACCGGTGGCGGTGCTGGCGCGCATCGTCACCGAGGACTGGGTCTCGGCGGCGATCATCGTCGGCACCCTGCCGCTCATCCCTGTCTTCATGGTGCTGATCGGTTGGGCCACCCAGTCCCGGATGGACCGTCAGTGGCTGCTGCTGTCCCGCCTGTCCGGGCACTTCCTGGACGTCGTCGCCGGGCTGCCGACGCTGAAGGTGTTCGGACGGGCCAAGGCCCAGGCCGAGTCGATCCGGCGGATCACCGCCGAGTACCGGCGGGCGACCATGCGGACGCTGCGGATCGCCTTCATCTCCTCCTTCGCGCTGGAACTGCTCTCCACCCTCTCGGTGGCCCTGGTCGCGGTGACCATCGGCATGCGGCTCGTGCACGGCGGCATGGACCTCTCCACCGGCCTGGTCATCCTGATCCTCGCGCCCGAGGCGTACCTGCCGCTGCGGCAGGTCGGGGCGCAGTACCACGCGGCGGCGGAGGGACTTGCGGCGGCCGAGGAGATCTTCTCGGTGCTGGAGACGCCCGTCCCGGCGCCGGGGACCGGGACCGGGACGACGGGCGGCCTGCCCTCCGAGAGGGGCGGTCTGTCCTTCGAGGGGGTGACGGTCCGCTATCCCGGCCGCTCCACGGACGCCGTGTCGGACGTGTCCTTCACCGTCGCCCCCGGGGAGACGGTCGCGCTCGTCGGACCGAGCGGGGCGGGCAAGTCCACGCTGCTGAACGTGCTGCTGGGATTCGTCCGGCCGGCCGAGGGCCGGGTGCGGATCGGGGAGACGGATCTCGCCGGAGCCGACCTGGCCGAGTGGCACCGCCGCGTCGCCTGGGTGCCGCAACGGCCGCACCTGTACGCCGGGACGATCGCGGAGAACGTACGGCTGGCCCGGCCCGACGCGGACGACGACGCCGTGCGGCGTGCCCTGCGGGACGCCGGCGCGCTGGAGTTCGTGGACGCGCTGCCCGAAGGCGCCGGCACCGTGCTCGGCGAGGACGGGGCGGGGCTGTCCGCGGGGCAGCGGCAGCGACTGGCGCTCGCCCGGGCCTTCCTCGCGGACCGGCCCGTCCTGCTGCTCGACGAGCCGACGGCCGCGCTGGACGGTGCGACCGAGACCGAGGTCGTGGCGGCGGTACGCCGGCTGGCAGCCGGTCGGACGGTGCTGCTGGTGGTGCACCGGCCGGCGCTGCTGGCCGTCGCGGACCGGGTGGTGCGGCTCGCGGAACCGGCTCCCGTCGGCCACGGGGAGTCCGTGCGCCGGGAGGCCGGCCCCGCGACGGCCCCCGCAGCGGAAACCGTGCCGGAGGGCGGGCCCGCCGCGCCCGGCACGGACACGACCCCGGGCGGCGTGCTCGCTCGTGTCCGTGCCGCGTCCGGCTCCTGGCGGGGGAGGCTCACGCTCGCGCTGCTGTTCGGCACGCTCGCGCTGGGCAGCGCCGTCGGGCTCATGGCCACGTCCGGGTGGCTCATCTCCCGGGCCTCGCAGCAGCCGCCCGTGCTGCATCTGATGGTGGCCGTGACGGCGACCCGGGCCTTCGGCATCGGGCGGGCGGTGTTCCGTTACGCCGAACGGCTGGTGTCGCACGACGCCGTCCTGCGCATGCTGGCCGACCTCAGGGTCGCGGTGTTCCGGCGGCTGGAGCGGCTGGCGCCCGCCGGACTGCGCGATGCGCGCCGGGGCGATCTGCTCTCCCGGCTGGTCGCCGACGTGGATGCCCTCCAGGACTACTGGCTGCGGTGGCTGCTGCCGGCCGGTGCGGCCGTCGTGGTCTCCGCCCTCTCCGTCGGCTTCACGGCCTGGCTGCTGCCCGAGGCCGGGGCCGTGCTCGCGGCCGGACTGCTGGCGGCGGGGGCCGGCGTGCCCCTGCTCACCGGCGCCGTGGCCCGGCGTGCGGAACGCAGGCTGGCGCCCGCCCGGGGCGTGCTCGCGACCCGTGTGACCGACCTGCTCACCGGCACCGCGGAGCTGACCGTCGCCGGTGCCCTGCCCGCGCGGACCGCCGAGGCGCGGCGGGCCGACGGCACGCTCACCCGGATCGCCTCGCGCGCCGCCACCGCCACCGCGCTCGGCGACGGGCTCACCGCGCTGATCTCGGGCCTGACCGTCGCGGCCGCCGCGCTCGTCGGCGTCCAGGCGGTGGCCGCCGGCCGGCTGGACGGTGTGGCGCTGGCCGTCGTCGTCCTCACCCCGCTGGCCGCGTTCGAGGCCGTCCTCGGGATGCCGCTCGCCGTGCAGTACCGGCAGCGGGTGCGCCGGAGCGCCGAGCGCGTGTACGAGGTGCTGGACGCCCCGGTGCCCGTACGGGAGCCGGAGCGTCCGCGGAAGGCTCCCGCGTCGCCGTTCCCGCTCGTGGTCAAGGGGCTGGCCGCCCGGTACGCCGGGCAGGACCGGGACGCGCTCGCCGGGCTGGACCTGACGCTGGAGCGCGGCCGCCGGGTCGCGGTGGTCGGCCCGTCCGGGTCCGGCAAGACGACGCTCGCGCAGGTGCTGCTGCGGTTCCTGGACCCGGACGCCGGCTCGTACACGCTGGCCGGGGTGGACGCGTACGCCCTGGACGGCGACGACGTGCGGCGGCTGGTCGGTCTGTGCGCGCAGGACGCGCACCTCTTCGACAGCACGGTGCGGGAGAACCTGCTGCTCGCGAGGCGGGACGCGACCGAGGACGAGCTGCGCGACGCGCTCGCCCGGGCCCGGCTGCTGGAGTGGGCCGACAGCCTGCCGGACGGGCTCGACACGCTCGTCGGAGAGCACGGGGCGCGGCTGTCCGGCGGGCAGCGGCAGCGACTGGCGCTGGCCCGGGCACTGCTCGCGGACTTCCCCGTGCTGGTGCTGGACGAGCCCGCGGAACACCTCGACCTGCCGACCGCGGACGCGCTCACCGCCGACCTGCTGACCGCCACCGAGGGCCGTACGACGCTGCTCATCACCCACCGCCTGGCGGGACTGGAGGCGGTGGACGAGGTCGTCGTGCTGGACGGGGGACGAGTGGTGCAGCGCGGTCCGTACGCCGAACTGGCGGCCGCGGACGGACCGTTGCGGTCGATGGTGCGGCGGGAGGCGGAGTCGGAGCTCCGGGCGGGCGTCCGCTGACCGGACGCCTCCGGTCATGACGGGACGTCAACCGGAACCGGACGGGCCGTCGTTCGGCGGTAGGGCGGTACCGCTGGTCCATCCGGGGTGAGGAGTCCCCCATGCGTACGACCTGAACAGGACCGTGCACCGGGGTGGGGGCCAGGATCGCAGGCATGCGTCTCACCCGCCGCCATCCGCTGCTCGTCGCCGTGCTGCTGTGCGCGCTCGCCGTGCTCGCCGCCCGGCCCACCGACGGCGACGGCGCCCACGCCCCCGGCCACGGCTCCGCGTCCGGCATCAGCGCGCAGGTGGCGCGGCTGTACGAGGAAGCGGCGGCGGCGACCGAGCAGTACGAGGCGGGGCGCAGGGAGGCCGAGGAGCAGCGGGCCGAGGTGCGGCGGCTGGAGGAGGAGCTCGGCCGCGAGCGGCGGGCGATGGCCGGCATGCACGAGGACCTGGGGCGGATCGCCAGCTCCCAGTACCGGAGCGGTGGCGGGCTGCCGCTCACCGCGCACATGCTCCTCGCGGACGACCCGGAGGAGCTGATGCGCAGCCAACGGGCCGTGTGGCAGGCGGAGCTGTCCCTCGACAAAGCGATCGAGAAGAGCGCGCGGGCCGAGGCACGGATCGCCCGGGAGGAGGCCAGGGCCGCGGCGGCGTGGAAGGCGCTGAAGAAGCGGAACGCGGAACTCGCCACCCTGAAGCGGAACATCGAGCGGAAGCTCGAAACGGCGCGGTGGAAGCTCCAGGGACAGGCGGACGCCTCGGTCACGGCCGGCGCCTGCCGCGGTGCGGTCCGGCTCGACCAGCCGGAGACGCGGTTCACCACCTCCTGGGTGGCGCCGGTGGAGACGTACGCGTTGTCCGCGTCCTACGGCAGTGGCGGCGCGCTGTGGGCGAACCGGCACACCGGGCAGGACTTCGCGGTGCCGATCGGCACACCGGTCCGGGCCGTGGGCGCCGGCAAGGTGGTGAAGGTGTCCTGCGGAGGCGCCTTCGGCATCGAGATCGTGCTGAAGCACTCGGGCGGTTACTACACCCAGTACGCCCACCTCGCCAGTGTCGCCGTCGACCAGGGCGACCGGGTCTCGCCCGGGCAGTGGATCGGTCAGTCCGGCACCAGCGGCAACTCCACCGGACCGCACCTCCACTTCGAGGTGCGGGTCACCCCGGAGATGGGCTCGGCGGTCAACCCGGTGCCGTGGCTGGCCCAGCGCGGGGTCACCCTGTGAACAGCGCGGAGTGACCCTGTGGACGACGGCCGGACCACCGGCACCGCGACCGGACAGGCCCTAGGACCGCTCCGCCAGCAGCTGTTCGATCACCACGGCCACCCCGTCGTCGTTGTTGGCGACCGTGCGCCCCGACGCGGCGGCGGCGACGTCCGGGTGGGCGTTGCCCATCGCGAAGGACCGGCCCGCCCAGGTCAGCATCTCGATGTCGTTGGGCATGTCCCCGAACGCGACGACCTCCTCGTGGGAGATGCCCCGCTCGGCGCAGCACAGGGCGAGCGTGCTGGCCTTGGACACGCCGGGGCCGCTGATCTCCAGCAGGGCGCTGGGGCTGGAGCGGGTGACGTTGGCACGGTCGCCGATGGCGAGCCGGGCCAGGGTGAGGAAGGCGTCGGGGTCCATCTCGGGATGGAAGGCGAGGATCTTCAGCACGGGCTCGTCCGCGGCGGGACCGTCCGGCCCCAGCAGCTCCTCGGCGGACCTGAGGACGTCCGGGACCTCCATGTGCAGCTTCGGGTACTCCGGCTCCTGGTTGAAGCCGTAGGTCTGCTCGACGGCGTACACCGTGCCCGGCGCGGCGTCGCGCAGCAGCCGTACGGCGTCCAGCGCGTTCTCCCGGGCCAGCTCCCGCACTTTCACGAAGCGGTGTGTGCCGGGGCCGCCGTGCAGGTCGACGACGGCCGCGCCGTTGCCGCAGATGGCCAGCCCGTGGCCGTGGACGTGGTCGCTGACGACGTCCATCCAGCGGGCCGGGCGGCCGGTGACGAAGAAGACCTCGATGCCCGCCTTCTCGGCGGCGGCCAGCGCGGCGACCGTGCGGGGGGACACCGACTTGTCGTCGCGCAGCAGGGTGCCGTCCAGGTCGGTGGCGATGAGCCGCGGGGGAAGGATGGGGTTGCCTCCCTGCTCATGGGGATGTCCCCGCTCGGGCGAGGCCGAGAGCGGGGGAACAGTCGAGATCGTGGAAGAGGCCGGGGTCTCGGGCTGTCGGGTCGCTGAGGTCACCCGGCCATTGTTCCGCATATGCCCGCACGACCGTGCGGCACTGTGCACATCTGAGTGATTACCGCCCTTGCCGGGGCCCGGGCGCGGGGCGGAGCCGCGAGGCGATGCCGGACCCGTCCGGCCGCTCAGGGCAACTGCGTCGGCGCCTCCATCGCGATGCGCTCGAAGACCTTCTGGTCCGCCGCGAAGTCCGAGTCGGGGATGGGCCAGTGGATCACGAGCTCGGTGAATCCCAGCTCGGCATGGCGGCCCGCGAAGTCGACGAACGCGTCCAGGGACTCCAGCGGCCGGCCCCGGTCCGGGGTGAACCCGGTGAGCAGGATCTTGTCCAGCCCGGTCACGTCCCGGCCGAGTTCGGCACAGGCGTCGGCCAGCCTCTCCGCCTGGCCGCGAATGGCCTGAATCGATTGCTCGGGGGCGCCGTTCTCGTACAGCTTGGGGTCACCCGTGGTCACCCACGCCTGTCCGTGCCGTGCCGCCAACCGCAGTCCGCGCGGCCCGGTGGCCGCCACGGCGAACGGCAGCCGGGGCCGCTGCACACAGCCGGGGATGTTGCGGGCCTCGTGCGCCGCGTAGAAGTCGCCCTCGTACGACACGGAGTCCTCGGTGAGCAACCGGTCGAGCAGCGGGACGAACTCGCCGAAGCGGTCGGCGCGCTCGCGCGGCGTCCACGGCTCCTGGCCGAGTGCGGTGGCGTCGAAGCCGGTGCCGCCCGCGCCGATACCGAGCGTGACGCGCCCGCCGGAGATGTCGTCGAGGGAGATGAGTTCCTTGGCCAGGGTCACCGGATGCCGGAAGTTCGGGGAGGTCACGAGGGTACCCAGCCGCATCCGCTCGGTGACGGCCGCGGCGGCGGCCAGGGTCGGGACGGCACCGAACCACGGACCGTCCCGGAAGCTGCGCCAGGACAGGTGGTCGTAGGTGTACGCCGTGTGGAAGCCGAGATCCTCGGCACGCTCCCAGGCCGCACGGCCGCCCTCGTTCCAGCGGCGGTACGGAAGGATCACGGTGCTCAGGCGCAGACTCATGTCACCGAGCCTATGCGCCGCCCCCCGGTTTCACGTGAAACGATCAGTGCCCGCGCGCGGTCAACGCACCCGCGCGCTCAGCCACGGCGTGAGGACGATCATGGGGATGAGCTCCTTGTGCGTCCGGTCCCCGGGGAGCGGCACCATCAGGAAGTACCCCGGCGGAAAGCGCCGCGCCCTGACATACGCCAGGCCGCCGAAGACGGAGCGGAGGAAGGCCGGCACGTCGTCGCGTGGGATGTCGGGGCACTCCACCCCCTCGATGTCGATCAGCGCGTCGTCCTCGGGATAGAGCCGCACGCTCACCCGTGGCAGGCCGCCGAACTCGACGTAGGCCTCGTGAGGGAGGGAGCCGTCGGGGTCGGTGGTGACGCCGACGCCCGCGGCGGTGCGGCGCGAGGTCCGGTCGGCGCCGATGTCATGGGTGACTTCGATCTCGCGCTCGTACGTCTCGGCGAGCGCCCGGAGGGCGGCGACGGCGGCCTCAGTGGAGGGCAGGTGGTCCATACCACTGATCATGCGCCTTCAACGGCCGCCGGGAAACCGCAGATACCGAACGGGCACGGCTCGGGTCAGCCACACGCCGTTGGCACTCACCCGGAAGACATGGCCGTCGCGGTGCATGGCGGCCGCGTCCACGGACAGGACGACCGGACGGCCGCGCCGGGCGCCCACACGGGCAGCCGTCTCGCGGTCGGCGGAGAGGTGCACGTCGTGCCGGTTCATCGGCCGGAGCCCCTCGGTACGGATCGCGTCCAGGGAACGGGCGACGGTGCCGTGGTACAGGTACGGCGGCGGCGTGGCCGGCGGCAGTGCGAGGTCGACCGCGACGCTGTGGCCCTGGCTGGCGCGGATCCGGGTGCCCTCGACGGCGAAGCGCCGCTTGTCGTTGACGGCGACGACGTGGTCCAGTTCCTCCCGGGTGAACGGGAAGCCGTGTGCGGCCGCCGCGGTGATCAGCGTGTCGATCTCCACCCAGCCGCCCCCGTCGAGCGTGAGCCCGATCTTCTCCGGCTGATGTCGCAGATGCCTGGCGAGATACTTCGACACCTTCACGGTGCGTTGTTCGTCCATCCCGTCAGCCTGCCGGGAGAGACGCGAATCACGCGACAGATTTCGTTCAACAGGTTTGATCCACAGCCAAGTGCGTTTATCCACAGGAGAGTTGGGGGCTTCTGTGGACAACCGACCCGCCCGGCTCACACCGGCGGCTTCACATCGGCGGCTTCACCCGAGCGATCCTCCGCAGCGCACCCGGCATCCACCGCGACAGCGCATACGCCGTCCGCGCCTCCGGCGTGACCGGTACCACCGCCTCGTTGCGCACCACCGCCCGCAGGATCGCGGCGGCGACCTTCTCCGGGGGATAGTTCCGCAGGCCGTAGAGCCGGGCCGCCCGCCGCTGCAGGCGGCGCTCCTCCTCGGCGTCCGTGCCCGCGAAGCGCGCGGTGGCGGTGATGTCGGTGTTGACGAAGCCGGGGCACACCGCCGTCACGCCGATCCCCCGCCCCGCCAGCTCCGCGCGCAGGCACTCGCTCAGCATCAGCACCGCCGCCTTGGAGGTGCTGTAGGCGGGCAGCGCCCTGGACGGCTGGAACGCCGCCGCGGAGGCGACGTTGACGATGTGGCCGCCCTGCCCGCGCTCGGCCATGCGCCTCCCGAGGAGCCGGCAGCCGTGGATGACGCCCCACAGGTTGACGTCGAGGACCTTCCTCCAGTCCTCCGCGGTGGTGTCGAAGAAGGAGCCGCCCAGGCCGACACCGGCGTTGTTCACCAGGACGTCCACCACGCCGTACTCGGTGGTGACCCGCTCGGCGAACTTCTCCATGGCCTGCTCGTCGGAGACGTCCACCGTCTCCGCCCAGGCCGCCGGCGCCCCGGCACGGCGGGCCTCACCGGCGGTGCGGACCGCGGCCTCGGCGTTCCGGTCGGCGGCCACCACACGCGCGCCCGCCTCGGCGAAGGCGAGCGCCGTCGCCCGTCCGATGCCGCTGCCCGCCCCGGTGACCAGGACGAGCTGCCCGCCGAAGCGGTCGGCGTACCGTCCCGGAGCGGTCACCTCCGTCCGGCCGTCCTCCACGGACGTCACGAAGTCGGCGATCCACGTCGCCAGTTGGTCGGGGCGGGTACGCGGCACCCAGTGCTTGGCCGGCAGCGTCCGCCGGGTCAGCCGCGGCGCCCACAGCTCCAGTTCGTCGTGGAGCCGCTCCGAGAGGAAGACGTCCCCCAGGGGCGTGATGAGCTGCACGGGCGCGTGCGCGTAGGCGTCCGTGCGGGGGTTCTGCAGCCGGGGCCGGACGTTGTCGCGGTAGAGCCAGGCCCCGTGCGCCGCGTCCGACGGCAGGGACGGGGTCGGATAGTCGCCGCCGGGCACCTTCTCCGCGCGCTCCAGGACGCGCGGCCAGAGCGTGCGGAGCGGGCCGCGCCAGGCCAGTTCGGGCAGCACCGGCGTGTGCAGCAGGTAGACGTACCAGGACCTGGCGCCCTGGCCGAGCAGCTGGCAGACCCGGCGCGGGGTGGGCCGCTTCAGCCGGCGGTCGATCCAGTGCCCGAGGTGGTCCAGGGACGGCCCGGACATCGAGGTGAAGGAGGCGATCCGCCCCTCGGTGCGGGGCACGGTGACGAACTCCCAGGACTGCACCGAGCCCCAGTCGTGCCCCACCAGGTGCACCGGCCGGTCCGGGCTGACCGCGTCCACGACGGCCAGGAAGTCGTCGGTCAGCTTCTCCAGGGTGAACCCGCCCCGCAGCGGTCGCGGTGCCGTGGAGCGGCCGTGGCCCCGGACGTCGTACGCCACGACGTGGAAGCGTTCGGCGAGGCGCGGTGCGACCTCGGACCACACCTCCTTGCTGTCGGGATAGCCGTGCACCAGGACGACCGTCGGCCGCCCCCGGTCGCCCATCTCGGCGACGCACAACTCGACCCCGCCCGTGCGCACCCGGCGCTCTCGCGCGCCCCGCATCCCCGTCACACCGGCGAATGTGGCAGTTGTTAGAGGGTTCGTCAATAGTGCCCCGTGGTCCGTGGGCGACTCTCAGGCAGGACCCCCCTACGGGTCCGTACGACTCCAGGGGGACCCCAAGACGGCTCTCCGGTCTGACGACCGGGGGGTCGGGGGTCACTACCGTCGAGGGCGTGACTGTGATCGTGACCGAAAGCCTGAGCAAGCGGTTCCCCCGGGTGACCGCGCTTGACCGGCTCTCCGTGGACGTCGGGCCCGGTGTGACCGGACTCGTCGGAGCCAATGGAGCCGGCAAGTCCACACTGATCAAGATCCTGCTGGGTCTGTCCCCCGCCACCGAGGGCCGCGCCGAAGTGCTCGGCCTCGACGTCGCCACCAGGGGCGCCGCCATCCGTGAGCGGGTCGGTTACATGCCGGAGCACGACTGCCTGCCGCCGGACGTCTCGGCCACCGAGTTCGTCGTCCACATGGCACGCATGTCCGGCCTGCCGCCCACCGCCGCGCGCGAGCGCACCGCGGACACGCTGCGCCACGTCGGCCTGTACGAGGAGCGCTACCGCCCCATCGGCGGTTACTCCACCGGCATGAAGCAGCGCGTGAAGCTCGCGCAGGCCCTCGTGCACGACCCGCAGCTGGTCTTCCTGGACGAGCCGACCAACGGCCTCGACCCGGTCGGCCGCGACGAGATGCTCGGCCTGATCCGCCGGATCCACACCGACTTCGGCATCTCGGTCCTGGTCACCTCGCACCTCCTGGGCGAACTGGAGCGCACCTGCGACCACGTCGTCGTCATCGACGGCGGCAAGCTGCTGCGCTCCAGCTCCACCACGGACTTCACCCAGATCACCACGACCCTCGCGATCGAGGTCACCGACACCGACGAGCACCCGGACGGCACCCGTGCGGTGCGCGACGCGCTCCACGCGCGCGGGGTGACCGTCGAGGACGGCAGCGGGCTGCCGGGCGCGGGCCACGTTCTGCTGCTCACCGCGCAGGGTGAGGAGACCTACGACCTGGTCCGGGACGTCATCGCCGACCTCGGCCTCGGCCTGGTGCGCATGGAACAGCGCCGGCACCACATCTCCGAGGTCTTCAAGAACAGCGACAACAGCGACAAGAACGACAGGAACAACGACGAGCAGCGGAAGGAGGCGGTCGGCCATGGCGGCTGAGCAGTCCACGCAGACACCGGTCACTGCACCGGGTGACACCCGTATCCACAACATCGGCTACCGCTCCTACGACGGCCCCCGCCTCGGCCGCGCCTACGCCCGGCTCTCGCTGTACTCGCAGTCCCTGCGCGGCTCCTACGGCCTCGGCCGCTCGGCGAAGTCCAAGGTGCTGCCGATGCTGCTGTTCGTGGTGATGTGCGTGCCCGCCGCCATCATGGTGGCCGTCGCGGTCGCCACCAAGACCAAGGAACTGCCCGTCGACTACACGCGTTACGCGATCATCATGCAGGCGGTGATCAGCCTGTACGTGGCCTCGCAGGCGCCCCAGTCCGTCTCGCGCGACCTGCGCTTCAAGACCGTTCCGCTGTACTTCTCGCGGCCCATCGAGACCGCCGACTACGTGCGCGCCAAGTTCGCGGCGCTGGCCTCGGCCCTCTTCATCCTCACCGCCGCTCCCCTGCTCGTGCTGTACATCGGCGCGCTGCTGGCCAAGCTCGACTTCACCGACCAGACCAAGGGATTCGCACAGGGACTCGTCTCCGTGGCACTGCTCTCGCTGCTCTTCGCCGGCATCGGCCTGGTCATCGCGTCGGTCACCCCGCGCCGCGGCTTCGGCATCGCGGCCGTGATCGCCGTCCTCACCATCTCCTACGGCGCGGTCTCCACGCTCCAGGCGATCGCGGAGGTGCAGAACAGCGGCGACGGCATCGCCTGGATCGGCCTGTTCTCGCCGATCACCCTCATCGACGGTGTCCAGTCCGCCTTCCTGGGCGCGACCTCCGCCTTCCCGGGCGGCGTGGGCCCGAGCGACGCCGAGGGCGTGGTCTACGTCCTCTTCAGCCTCGGCCTGATCGCCGCCTGCTACGGCCTCCTGATGCGGCGCTACAAGAAGGTGGGACTGTGACCACGCTCAACATCGACCACGTCTCCCGCTGGTTCGGCAACGTGGTCGCCGTCAACGACATCACCATGACCATCGGCCCCGGCGTCACCGGCCTGCTCGGCCCCAACGGCGCCGGGAAGTCCACCCTCATCAACATGATGGGCGGCTTCCTCGCCCCCTCGACCGGCACCGTCACCCTCGACGGACAGCAGGTGTGGCGCAACGAGGCCATCTACCGGCACATCGGCGTCGTCCCCGAGCGCGAGGCGATGTACGACTTCCTCACCGGGCGCGAGTTCGTCCTCGCCAACGCCGAACTGCACGGCCTGGGCGCCAAGGCCGCCCAGAAGGCCCTGGCGACGGTCGAGATGGAGTACGCGCAGGACCGGAAGATCGCCACGTACTCCAAGGGCATGCGGCAGCGCGTGAAGATGGCCTCGGCACTGGTCCACGAGCCGTCGCTGCTCCTGCTGGACGAGCCCTTCAACGGCATGGACCCGCGCCAGCGCATGCAGCTGATGGACCTGCTGCGGCGCATGGGCGACGAGGGCCGCACCGTGCTGTTCTCCTCCCACATCCTCGAAGAGGTCGAGCAGCTCGCCTGGCACATCGAGGTCGTCGTCGCCGGCCGGCACGCGGCCAGCGGTGACTTCCGCAAGATCCGCCGCCTGATGACGGACCGCCCGCACCGCTACCTGGTGCGCTCCAGCGACGACCGCGCCCTCGCGGCCGCGCTGATCGCCGACCCGTCCACGTCCGGCATCGAGGTCGACCACGCCGAGGGCGCGCTGCGCATCCAGGCCGTCGACTTCGGCCGCTTCACGGCCCTGCTGCCGAGGGTCGCGAAGGAACACGGCATCCGGCTGCTCACGGTCTCGCCGTCCGACGAGTCCCTCGAGTCCGTCTTCTCGTATCTGGTCGCGGCGTAGGAGGCCGAAAGATGTACGACCCCACAGTCGCCCGGCTCACCTACCGGGCCCTGCTCGGCCGTCGCCGGGCCCTCATCCTGGGCGCGCTGCCCCTGCTGCTGATCGCGATCTCCCTGGCGGTGCGCGGCCTCGCCGGGGCCGACGACCAGACCGCCGCCGACGTGCTCGGCGGACTCGCGCTCGCCACCATGGTGCCGATCATCGGTGTCATCGCGGGCACGGGCGCCATCGGTCCCGAGATCGACGACGGCTCGGTGGTGTACCTGCTGTCCAAGCCGATCAAGCGGCCGACGATCATCTACACCAAGCTGATCGTCGCGATCGCCGTGACCATGGTGTTCTCGGCGCTGCCCACGCTGATCGCGGGCTTCGTCCTGAACGGCAACGGCCAGCAGGTCGCCGTCGCCTACACCGTGGCCGCGCTGGTCGCGTCCATCGCGTACGCGGCGCTCTTCCTGCTGCTCGGCACGGTCTCCCGGCACGCGGTGGTGTTCGGCCTGGTCTACGCGCTGGTCTGGGAGGCCCTGTTCGGCTCCCTGGTGCCCGGTGCGCGCACGCTGAGCGTCCAGCAGTGGTCGCTGGCCGTGGCCCAGAAGGTCTCCGGCGGCGACCTGGTCACCTCGGACGTCGGCCTGACGACCGCGACGGTCCTGCTCGCGGCGGTCACCGTCCTGGCCACCTGGTACGCCGGCCAGAAGCTGCGCGCTCTGACGCTCGCCGGCGAGGAGTGACGCGTACGCGCCCTTGACGGGGGCTTCACCCCCGCCCCGGCACACTGACCGAAAGCGGACGCAACCGCACGATTCGACGGGGAGGAATCCGATGGCGGGCGAGGGGGCCGGACACGAGGGCCACGGCGGACACGGCGGGCGGGACGGACGGGGCGACGGGGACGACCGGGGCGGACACGGCGGCGGCGAGCGGGCCGGTGGCCGGGAAGGTCCCCGGGACGACGGCCGGGACGGCGCCTGGGACGGTGTCGTCCTGGACGACGACTTCGTACGCGCCGCCGAGACCGCCGAACCGTCCGCCCGGGCCCGGATGCTGACCGAGCGCTGGCGCCGCGAGGAGCCGGAGCCGCAGCCCTGGCGTTCCGACGAACCGCCCGCCGGCTGGTTCTTCGCCAAGTCCCGTCGCCGCAGGTGGCGGCGGCGCTAGCCGGAGCGGTGCCCGCCCCCTCGGCGCCGGTTAATTCGGTGGCGTCCGGGCCGCCCGCCGGGCAGAGTAGGGGTGTCCGCACCGCCGGGAATGTCCGGTGCCGCGATCTGGGAGAGGAGTGGGACGCATGTCCATGCACGGCAGTACGTCCAGCTCCCGTCGGGGCAGCCCGCGGCGGACTCCGGAGTAATCCCTACTCCTCCGTCGAGTCCGCCCCGCACGGGGAGCTGCCCGGGGCGGCCGCTTCGAGCACGCGCGTTCGCGTCGCGTGGGCCGCCCACCCGGAGGATTGGCCGAGTGGTAAGGCACTGGCTTGGCTCAAGCCATGATCGGGCCGGAAGGCCCGCGCACGTTCGATCCGTGCATCCTCCGCCGAACGCCGAACGCCGAACGCCGAACGCCGAACGCCGAACGCCGGGCGTCAGCCCAGCAACCGCTCCAGCACCACCGCGATCCCGTCCTCCTCGTTGGAGGACGTCACCTCGTCGGCCACCGCC
>NZ_JAPSKQ010000015.1:57936-60010 GCF_031181555.1 Streptomyces sp.
CGCCGAACGCCGAACGCCGAACGCCGAACGCCGAACGCCGAACGCCGGGCGTCAGCCCAGCAACCGCTCCAGCACCACCGCGATCCCGTCCTCCTCGTTGGAGGACGTCACCTCGTCGGCCACCGCCCGCAGTTCCCGGTGGGCGTTGGCCATGGCCACGCCGTGCGCGGCCCAGGCGAACATCGGGATGTCGTTCGGCATGTCACCGAAGGCGATCGTCTCCGCCGCCTTCACGCCCAGCCGGCGCGCCGCCAGCGACAGCCCCGTCGCCTTGGACAGCCCGAGCGGGAGCAGTTCGACGATGCCCTCACCCGCCATGGTGACCGTGACGAAACCGCCCGCGGTGCGGGTGGCCGCCTCGGCGAGCTCGTCGGAGGTCAGGGTCGGGTGCTGGATGTACAGCTTGTTCAGGGGCGCCGTCCACAGGTCCGACGCGTCCGTGAACGGGGTCGCGGGCAGCCCGCCCACGACCTCGTAACCGGGACCGACCAGCACCTCGCCGTCCAGCCCGTCGCGGCTCGCCGCCAGGTGCAGCGGACCGACCTCCGCCTCGATCTTGGCCAGCGCCACCCCGGCCAGCTGCCGGTCCAGCGTCACCGAGGTGAGCAGGCGGCCCGCTCCGGCGTCGTACACCTGGGCGCCCTGGCCGCAGACGGCGAGGCCCCGGTAGCCGAGGTCGTCGAGTATGGGGCGGGTCCAGGGCACCGCGCGGCCGGTGACGACGATGTGCGCGGCGCCCGCCGCGGCGGCCGCGGTGAGCGCGTCCCGGGTGCGCCGGGAGACCGAGTGGTCGTCACGCAGCAGGGTGCCGTCGAGGTCGGTGGCGACGAGCCGGTACGGGAAGGACGAGGAGTCGGTGCTCACTTGGCGACCGGCTCCAGGATCTCCCGGCCGCCCAGGTAGGGACGCAGCACCTCGGGCACGCGCACCGAGCCGTCGGCCTGCTGGTGGTTCTCCAGGATGGCCACGATCGTGCGCGGTACGGCGCACAGGGTGCCGTTGAGCGTGGCCAGCGGGCGCACCTGCTTGCCGTCACGGACACGGATCTGCAGGCGGCGGGACTGGAACTCGGTGCAGTCCGAGGTCGAGGTCAGCTCGCGGTACTTGCCCTGGGTCGGGATCCACGCCTCGCAGTCGTACTTGCGCGCGGCGGAGGAGCCCAGGTCGCCCGAGGCGACGTCGATCACGCGGAACGGCAGTTCCAGCGAGGTCAGCCACTGCTTCTCCCACTCCAGCAGCCGCTGGTGCTCCGCCTGTGAGTCCTCCGGAGCGACGTACGAGAACATCTCGACCTTGTCGAACTGGTGCACGCGGAAGATGCCCCGGGTGTCCTTGCCGTGCGAGCCGGCCTCGCGGCGGAAGCAGGGCGAGAAGCCCGCGTAGCGCAGCGGCAGCCGGTCGGCGTCGATGATCTCGTCCATGTGGTACGCGGCGAGCGGCACCTCGGACGTGCCGACCAGGTAGAGGTCGTCCTTGTCGAGGTGGTAGACGTCCTGGGCGGCCTGGCCGAGGAAGCCGGTGCCCGCCATGGACTGGGGACGGACCAGCGCCGGGGTCAGCATCGGCGTGAAGCCGGCCGCGGTGGCCTGGGCGATCGCCGCGTTCACCAGGGCGAGTTCGAGCAGGGCGCCGACGCCGGTGAGGAAGTAGAAGCGCGAGCCGGAGACCTTGGCGCCGCGCTCCACGTCGATGGCGCCGAGGATCTGGCCGAGCTCCAGGTGGTCCTTGGGCTCGAAGCCCTCGGCGCCGAAGTCGCGGACGGTGCCGTGCGTCTCCAGCGTGACGAAGTCCTCCTCGCCGCCGACGGGCACGTCGGGGTGGACGAGGTTGCTCAGCTTGAGCAGGAGCTCCTGGGTCTCGGCCGCGGCGGCGTCGCGCTCGGCGTCGGCCGCCTTGACGTCGGCGGCGAGCTGGCTCGCCCTCTTCAGCAGCTCGGCCTTCTCGTCACCGGCCGCCTTGGGGATGAGCTTGCCGAGCGCCTTCTGCTCGGCGCGCAGCTCGTCGAAGCGGACGCCGGACGACCTGCGCCGCTCGTCGGCAGACAGGAGGGCGTCGACGAGCGCGACGTCCTCTC
>NZ_JAPSKQ010000016.1 GCF_031181555.1 Streptomyces sp.
CGGATCTGGAAGCACCGCAAGGTGTGGAGGTGACCGGTACTAATAGGCCGAGGGCTTGTCCTCAGTTGCTCGCGTCCACTGTGTTGGTTCTGAAACCACGAACGATCAGGCCGTCTTTTCGGCCGGCTGGTTGTTGTCTGTTTCATAGTGTTTCGGTGGTCATAGCGTAGGGGAAACGCCCGGTTACATTCCGAACCCGGAAGCTAAGCCTTACAGCGCCGATGGTACTGCAGGGGGGACCCTGTGGGAGAGTAGGACGCCGCCGAACTCCTTTTAGAGCTCCGGCTCTTGGGCATGCAGCCCGAGAGCCGGAGCTTTTTTGCGTTGCGGTAAGGTCAGGGGGCATCATCGGCACGTTTCTCACAGGAGGCTCCCGGGTGGAGGTCCAGGAGACGCGGGTCCAGACGGACCGTGTCCTCACCATCCCGAACATGCTCAGCATGGCGCGGCTCGTTGGCGTACCCCTCTTCCTGTGGCTGATCCTCAGGCCCGAGTTCGGTGGCCCGAAGAGTGACGGCTGGGCGCTCCTGGTGCTGGCTCTCAGCGGCGTCAGCGACTATCTGGACGGCAAGCTGGCGCGCCGGTGGAACCAGATCAGCAGCCTCGGCCGGCTTCTCGATCCCGCGGCCGACCGGCTCTACATTCTCTCGACTTTGGTCGGCCTCACCTGGCGCGAGATTCTGCCGCTCTGGCTGACCGCCGTACTGCTGGCACGTGAGCTCGTTCTGCTGGTGATGGTGGGCATCCTCCGGCGGCACGGCTATCCGCCGCCGCAGGTGAACTTCCTGGGGAAGGCCGCCACCTTCAACTTGATGTACGCCTTCCCGCTGCTCCTGCTCAGTGACGGAACCGGCTGGATCTCGTCACTCGCTGCTATTTTCGGATGGGCGTTCGCCGGATGGGGTACAACCCTGTATTGGTGGGCAGGAGTCCTCTACGTGGTCCAGGTCCGCCGTCTGGTTCGGGCGGACACCGTGGCCGATTGAACTCGCTGATTGACACGCGCAAGGGAGCGCGATGGCCCGCAGGGAAAGTGCGGGACAATCTCGGTGGGTGAAGTCGGCCAGACCGTCGTCTCTTCAAGGAGGACGCTTCCGACATGAAGGCCGTCGTGATGGCCGGAGGCGAAGGCACCCGCCTTCGTCCCATGACCTCAAGCATGCCCAAGCCGCTCCTGCCGGTGGCCAACCGGCCGATCATGGAGCATGTTCTGCGGCTGCTCAAAAGGCATGGGCTCAACGAAACCGTTGTGACTGTCCAGTTCCTGGCGTCGCTGGTCAAAAACTACTTCGGTGACGGCGAAGAGCTCGGAATGGAGCTCACCTATGCCAACGAGGAGAAGCCACTCGGTACAGCCGGAAGCGTCAAGAACGCCGAGGAGGCACTGAAGGACGACGCTTTTCTCGTCATCTCCGGCGACGCGCTGACCGACTTCGACCTCACCGAACTGATCAATTTCCACAAGGAAAAGGGAGCCCTGGTCACCGTCTGTCTGACCCGGGTGCCCAATCCGCTGGAGTTCGGCATCACCATCGTGGACGAGGAGGGCAGGGTCGAGCGCTTCCTCGAGAAGCCGACCTGGGGACAGGTCTTCTCCGACACGGTGAACACCGGCATCTACGTCATGGAGCCCGAGGTCTTCGACTACGTCGAGGCCGATGTGCCCGTCGACTGGTCCGGTGACGTCTTCCCGCAGCTGATGAAGGAAGGCAAGCCCATCTACGGCTACGTCGCCGAGGGCTACTGGGAGGACGTCGGCACGCACGAGAGCTATGTGAAGGCACAGGCCGACGTCCTCGAGGGCAAGGTCGACGTCGACATCGACGGCTTCGAGATCTCCCCGGGCGTGTGGGTGGCCGAGGGCGCCGAGGTGCACCCCGATGCCGTACTGCGGGGGCCGTTGTACATCGGTGACTACGCCAAGGTCGAGGCCGGCGCCGAAATCCGCGAGCACACCGTCGTGGGGTCGAACGTCGTCGTGAAGAGCGGTGCCTTCCTGCACAAGGCCGTCGTCCACGACAACGTGTACGTCGGACCGCACAGCAACCTGCGCGGTTGTGTCGTCGGCAAGAACACCGACATCATGCGCGCGGCGCGGATCGAGGACGGCGCCGTCATCGGTGACGAGTGCCTGATCGGTGAGGAATCGATCGTCCAGGGCAATGTGCGGGTCTACCCGTTCAAGACCATCGAGGCCGGTGCCTTCGTCAACACCTCGGTGATCTGGGAGTCGCGGGGGCAGGCGCATCTCTTCGGTGCCCGTGGTGTGTCCGGGATCCTGAACGTCGAGATCACGCCCGAACTCGCCGTGCGCCTGGCCGGCGCGTACGCGACGACGCTGAAGAAGGGCTCGACCGTCACCACGGCCCGCGACCACTCCCGCGGTGCCCGGGCGCTGAAGCGGGCGGTCATCTCCGCGCTGCAGGCCAGTGCCATCGACGTACGGGACCTGGAGAACGTGCCGCTGCCCGTGGCCCGGCAGCAGACCGCGCGGGGCAGTGCCGGCGGCATCATGATCCGGACCACGCCCGGCGTGCCGGACTCGGTCGACATCATGTTCTTCGACGGTCAGGGCGCCGACCTGTCGCAGGGCAGCCAGCGCAAGCTGGACCGGGTGTTCGCGCGGCAGGAGTACCGGCGTGCGTTCCCCGGTGAGATCGGTGATCTGCACTTCCCCGCGAGTGTCTTCGACTCGTACACCGGGTCGCTGCTGCGCAACGTCGACATCACCGGGATCGCGGAGTCCGGGCTGAAGGTGGTCGTGGACGCGTCCAACGGCAGCGCCGGCCTGGTGCTGCCGAGCCTGCTCGGCAAGCTGGGCGTGGACTCGCTGACCATCAACCCCGGTCTCGACGAGTCCAGGCCGACCGAGACGGCCGACATGCGACGCTCGGGACTGATGCGGCTCGGGGAGATCGTGGCGTCCTCCGGCGCCGCGTTCGGCGTGCGGTTCGACCCCGTCGGTGAGCGGCTGTCCCTGGTCGACGAGAAGGGGCGGATCATCGAGGACGACCGGGCGCTGCTCGTGATGCTCGACCTCATCGCGGCCGAACGGCGCAGCGGCCGGGTCGCGCTGCCGGTGACCACCACCCGGATCGCCGAGCAGGTGGCGGCGTACCACGGCACCCAGGTCGAGTGGACGACGACCTCGCCCGACGACCTCACGCGGGTGGGCGGCGAGGAAGGGACGATCTTCGGCGGTGACGGCAGGGGCGGCTTCATCGTTCCGGAGTTCAGCAGCGTCTACGACGGCACCGCCGCCTTCGTGCGGCTCATCGGGCTGGTGGCACGGACGCAGCTCACGCTCAGCCAGATCGACGCGCGCATCCCACGGGCGCACGTGCTCAAGCGGGACCTGGCGACCCCGTGGGCCGTCAAGGGACTGGTGATGCGGCGGGTGGTCGAGGCGGCCGGGGACCGGTACGTGGACACCACCGACGGCGTGCGCGTGGTGGAGACGGACGGCCGCTGGGTGATGGTGCTGCCCGATCCGGCCGAGGCGGTCACCCACCTGTGGGCCGAAGGACCCGACGACGCCTCCGCCCAGGCCCTGCTCGACGAGTGGTCGGCGGTCGTGGACAGCGCGGGACGGTAGAACGGACGGTACGCGTGCGTGCCGGACAAGTGTCCCCAACGGGGCCTGTCCGGCACGCCGGTAGGGCTTGTTCGAAAGCAGGGGCCGTGGCGTGCGACGATGTGCGGCATGCCGCAGCAACCCCCCGTTCGGAGCACACCCCGGCGGCCCCCGCGTCCGGACGCGTCCATGTCGCTGATCACCAACGTCATGGACCACAGCCTCGACGACGGATACGCCGAGGCCGCCGCGCGGAAGAAGGCCGACGGCGACGGCGGCATGCCGAAGACCCTCAGGGCACGGCTGGGTCTCGCCGCCGGCCTGGTGCTCGCCGCCCTGATCGTGACCGTCGGAGCCGCGCAGGCCCGGGTCGAGGCTCCCGTCGTCGCCAAGGAGCGCGAGGAGCTGATCGACCGCATCGACCAGGAGACCGAGGCGGCCGACGAGCTCGAGGACAGCATCGACGAGCTGCGCGAGGAGGTCGGCGCGCGGCAGCGCGAGGCGCTCCGCGACAGCGGCGGGAGCGACCGGTCCGAGCTGGTGGGCGTCCTGGCGGGGGCCGTCGCGGTGCACGGCCCCGGCGTGCGGCTCGTGGTGAACGACGCCGAGGACACGACCGCGGGCGGTGACGGCGACCCGCGGTCGGCCTCCGGATTCTCGGACACCGGACGGGTCCGTGACCGCGACCTGCAGCGCGTGGTCAACGGCTTGTGGGAATCCGGCGCCGAGGCCGTCTCCATCAACGGGCAGCGGTTGACCGCCCTGTCGGCGATCAGGGCCGCCGGAGACGCGATACTGGTCGACAACAGGCCGCTGGTACCGCCGTACACGGTGCTCGCGGTGGGGGACGGACCGCAGTTGAGGGACCGGTTCCGGAACAGCGCGGACGGGCTGTATCTGCACGTCCTGCAGGAGAACTACGGCATCCGGACGGCCCTCTCCGCGGAGGACGACCTCCGGCTGCCCGCCGCACCGAGTGTGATCGTACGTACCGCACAGCCGATAACCGAGAAAGGCACATCGTGATCGCCGTACTGGGCCTCGTCGTGGGAGTCGTGGCCGGACTGTTGGTCCGGCCCGAGGTTCCGGCGGTCGTCGAGCCTTACCTGCCGATCGCCGTCGTCGCGGCGCTCGACGCCGTGTTCGGAGGGTTGCGTGCCATGCTCGACGGCATCTTCGACGACAAGGTCTTCGTGGTGTCGTTCCTGTCGAACGTGGTCGTCGCCGCGCTGATCGTGTTCCTCGGCGACAAACTCGGCGTGGGGGCCCAGCTGTCCACGGGCGTCGTGGTCGTCCTGGGTATCCGTATCTTCTCCAACGCCGCGGCGATCCGTCGGCACGTGTTCCGGGCGTGAGGCCGATGAGTGAGCACGAGCACGACGAGCCGACGCCCGCGCAGGTGTCCCCGCCCAGGCCCGCGCCGGCCCCGCGGCCCAGGCCCGCTCCCGAGACCGCATCCGCGAGCAGCCTGCGCAAGGAACTGCCCGCCGAGGTGCCCGCGAGCGCGTCCGCGTCCGCGGAGGTGCCGGGCACCGGGCCAGGCCCCCAGCTCACCGGGCGGCAGCGGCTGGTGAAGGGGCTGTGGCCGCCGCGGGTGACCCGGGCCCAACTCATCGTGGCCCTGCTGCTGTTCGGCCTGGGCTTCGGGCTGGCGGTCCAGGTGGCCTCGAACAGCGACAGCGACAGCGCGCTGCGCGGGGCACGGCAGGAAGATCTTGTGCGCATCCTCGATGAACTCGACGACCGCACACAGCGTCTTGAGGACGAGAAGCAGGGACTCGAGAAGCAGCGCGACGAGCTGGAGAACAGCTCCGACCAGGCCGAGGAGGCCCGCAGGCAGACGATCGAGAAGGAACGGCAACTCGGCGTCCTGGCGGGGACGGTGGCCGCGCAGGGGCCCGGCATCACGATGACCATCGAGGACACGAAGGGAACGGTCGAGGCGGACATGCTGCTCGACGCCATCCAGGAGCTGCGCGCGGCCGGTGCCGAGGCGATCCAGGTGAACGGTGTGCGGGTCGTGGCGGGCACCTACCTGACGGATTCCGGCAACGGTGTCGGCGTGGACGGGAACAAGATCAACGCGCCCTATCGTTTCAAGGTCATCGGCAAGCCGCAGGACCTCGAGCCGGCGCTCAACATCCCGGGAGGTGTGGTGCAGACCCTCGAGAAGGAACGGGCCACCGTTACCGTGGAGCGGTCCACCAAGATCGTCGTGGATGCCTTGCGGGCCGCGAAGCGGCCTGACTACGCTCGGTCGTCCTCCCGGTGAACCGGGGGTGCATGGGGGACGTCCGGCGAGGGCATGAGGTTGCGGGGGGTCGGCGCACCGAATGGGTGGTGCGTGGTGGAAACTGTCTGGCGGAGGCGGACGTTGTGAGGATGTCCGGGTCGGCCAATGTGTTCAGTCAGGGTTCGTCCTGCCCCACGGGCGGGTCTGTTTCGGTCAAGGGGAATCGCCCGTGAAGTTGTTTGCGAAGTTGTTCGGCAAGAGCGCGCGAGAGGGCAGCGACAACGCGACCGCTCGCCATCGCGCACAGCCTGACGCGGAAGGCCAGCGTCCGCTGTTCCGGGACCAGGTCGCCGGTCCGGGCGCGGACGCCGCCGGAGGTCAGGGCGCGCCGTCGGTTGACCCTGCGCAGTCGGGCGGCATAGGTTTCGGGCAACCGTCAACCTCAGGTACGGGTGGAGGGTTTTCCGACCCGTACGCGTCCCATGCCCCCGGTGGGCAGCCGCGGCAGGAGGATCCGTCCATGTCGGCCCTGGTGTGTACGAGGTGCGGTAACCGCAACGCGGAGAACAGCCGCTTCTGCTCCAACTGCGGCGCGCCGCTCAGGCCGGGAGTCACCCCGGAGCGCCCCTCCGAGACGACGTCCACGATCTCGATCTCCGGTCTCGAGGCCTACGACGCCGAGGCCACCGGGCAGACGCCGATGCCGACGCTCTCCCCGGAGGCGCAGGCGGCCGTCGACGCCCTGCCGATGGGGTCCGCGCTCCTGGTCGTGCGCCGTGGTCCGAACTCGGGCAGTCGCTTCCTCCTGGACGGCGATCTGACCACGGCCGGACGCCATCCGCAGAGCGACATCTTCCTGGACGACGTGACGGTCTCCCGGCGGCACGTGGAGTTCCGCCGCAGCCCGGACGGCTCCTTCACGGTGGCCGACGTGGGCAGCCTGAACGGCACGTACGTCAACCGCGAGCGGATCGACCAGGTCGCCCTGTCGAACGGCGACGAGGTGCAGATCGGCAAGTACAGGCTGGTCTTCTACGCGAGCCAGCGGGGCTACTGACCTTCCCCCGGATTCCGTCCGGGGGATCACCAGGGAAGGTCCATGCTTCACACACCGAGCGGCGGTGCCGGAGACGGTGCCGCCGCCGCGGACACCGGGCTGATGAGCATCGGCACGGTGCTGAACGTGCTGCGCGAGGAGTTCCCCGAGGTCACCATCTCCAAGATCCGCTTCCTGGAGTCGGAGGGGCTCATCGAGCCGCAGCGGACCCCCTCGGGGTACCGCAAGTTCAGTGCCGGGGACGTCGAGCGCCTCGGCCATGTCCTGAGGATGCAGCGGGACCACTACCTGCCGCTCAAGGTGATCCGTGAGCACCTGGAGGCCATGGAGCGCGGCGAGGCCGTCCAGCTGCCGGTGCTGAGCCGGCCGCGTGACGGGGAGGCCGCTCACGAGCCCGCCTCCGAGGCGCCCACGGCGGCCCGCATCGGGCGTGCCCAGCTGCTGGCGGCCGCCGGCATCGACGAGCGGGAGCTCGCGGAGTGGGAGTCGTACGGGCTGCTCACCCCGGTGGAGGAGGGGGTGTACGACGCCGAGGCGGTCACCGTCGCCGAGCTGATCACCGAGTTGGGGCGGTTCGGGATCGAGCCCCGTCACCTGAGGGCCATGAAGGCCGCCGCCGACCGGGAGGCCGGCCTGGTGGACCAGCTCGTCGCCCCGTTGAGACGCCACCGGAACCCGCAGACCAGAGCCCACGCGGAGGCCCGTACGAAGGAGCTGGCGGGGCTCACGGTGAAGCTGCACGCGGCGCTGGTGCAGACGGCGCTCGGGGTGAGGCTGCCCTGAGCCGGACGGGTTCGGGGGGCCGGATCGGCCACCCGTTCCCTGCCCGACTACCCAAACGTCCCGAGCACGGCCTAGGGTTGCTGTGTGAACGAGCTCGATGTCGTAGGTGTCCGGGTCGAGATGCCCTCCAACCAACCGATCGTGCTGTTGCGTGAAGTGGGCGGCGACCGCTACCTCCCCATCTGGATCGGACCGGGGGAGGCGACGGCCATCGCCTTCGCTCAGCAGGGCATGGCCCCCGCACGGCCGCTGACCCACGACCTGTTCAAGGACGTGCTGGAGGCCGTCGGTCAGGAGCTCACGGAAGTGCGCATCACGGATCTGCGCGAGGGGGTCTTCTACGCGGAGCTGGTCTTCGCCAGCGGGGTCGAGGTGAGCGCCCGGCCGTCCGACGCCATAGCGCTGGCACTGCGCACGGGGACGCCGATCTACGGCAGCGACACGGTGCTCGACGACGCCGGGATCGCCATTCCGGACGAGCAGGAGGACGAGGTGGAGAAGTTCCGCGAGTTCCTCGACCAGATCTCGCCGGAGGACTTCGGAACCAGCAACCAGTGAGGGGCCGCGGTCGTCGGGGTCCCGGTGCCCGCCGGGCCGGTGGGGCCGAGAGGCGCCACCCGGCCGGTGCGGAAGGCATTCGGCTAGCCTTTCCCCGCGGAGGGGCACGGGAAACCACTCTTAGGGTGATTATCACTCGGCGTGCCGAGTGTGGCGATCGTTGACGCACCCTTGGTGACTGCCTACCGTCGAGGAGGCAGGTCAAGGACGGAGGTCGGCGTGAGAAGCAGCGGCGACGGTACGGCTGGGGGTGCCCCCGGACGCAGTCTCGGGGCGGGCGGGCCGTTCTCTCCCCCGGGCTCCCGGCTCCGCTCGAGCGGGGGATTCCCCCAGCACGGCAGCGCGACCGAACACGCTCCGCAGCGGCCGACGGCCGTGCCGAGCAGCGGAGGGGCGACGTCCATGGCGTCCGAGCAGATCGGCTACCGGGGCCCCACGGCCTGCGCGGCCGCCGGCATCACCTACCGGCAGCTCGACTACTGGGCCCGAACGGGGCTGGTCGAGCCCAGTGTGCGGCCCGCCCACGGATCCGGCACACAGCGGCTGTACAGCTTCCGCGACGTCGTCGTCCTGAAGATCGTCAAACGGTTCCTCGACACCGGTGTGTCCCTGCAGAACATTCGCACCGCCGTCCGGCACCTGCGCGAGCGCGGCTTCAGCGACCTGGAGCGCATGACGCTGATGAGCGACGGAGCCACGGTCTACGAGTGCACCTCGCCCGACGAGGTGCATGCCCTGCTCCAGGGCGGCCAGGGCATCTTCGGCATCGCCGTGGGCGTGGTGTGGCGGGACGTCGAGAGCGCGCTGTCACAGCTGCACGGGGAGCGCATCGACACCGGGGAGACGCTGGTCGGCCACAATCCGGCGGACGAGCTGGCACGGCGGCGGAACCGCGCCGTCTGAGGACGGCGTTGTCAGTGGTGTAGGGCAGCATCGGACATGTGAGATCTTCGCCCACGATCCTGCACCTCGACATGGACGCCTTCTTCGCCACGGTGGAACAGGCGTCCAAGCCGAGCCTGCGCGGGAAGGCCGTGATCGTGGGCGGGCTCGGGCCACGCGGTGTGGTCGCCACCGCCTCGTACGAAGCCCGCGTCTTCGGCGTCCATTCGGCGATGCCCATGGCGCAGGCCCGGCGGCTCGCGCCGAACGCCGCCTACCTGGTGCCCCGCTTCGCTCTCTACCGGTCGATCAGCGAACAGGTCATGGGGCTGCTGCGGGACCTGTCACCGCTGGTCGAGCCGCTCAGCCTGGACGAGGCGTTCGTGGACCTGGAGGCCGGCGGCACGGCCTGGGACGAACGGTCGGCGCGGCTGGCCGGTGCGAAGCTGCGTGCGGACATCCGGGCGGTCACGGGGCTCACCGGGTCGGTGGGGCTCGCGGCCTCCAAGATGCTCGCGAAGATCGCCTCCGAGCAGGCGAAGCCGGACGGGTTGGTGCTGATCGAGCCGGGCACCGAGCGGGCGCTGCTGGGACCGCTGCCGGTGCGGACGCTGCCGGGCGTGGGACCGGCCACCGGCGATCACCTCAGGCGGGCCGGGATCCACACGGTCGACGAGCTCGCCGAGGCGGGGGAGGACGAGCTCGTACGGCTGCTGGGCAGGGCCCACGGGCACGCGCTGTACGCCATGGCGCTGGCGCGGGACGAGCGGCCCGTGGTGGCCGAGCGGGAGACGAAGTCGGTGTCGGTCGAGGACACGTACGACGTGGACATCCACGACCGGGTGCGGGTGGGGGCGGAGGTGCAGCGGCTCGCCGACCGGTGCGTGCGAAGGCTGCGGGGGGCGGGGCTGTCGGGGCGGACCATCGTGCTGAAGGTGCGGCGGTACGACTTCTCCACCCTCACCCGCTCCGAGACGCTGCGGGGGCCGACGGACGATCCGGCGGTGGTACGGGAGGCGGCGGCGCGGCTGCTGGAGTCGGTCGACACGACGGGCGGGGTGCGGTTGCTGGGCGTGGGGGTCAGCGGACTGGCCGACTACACGCAGGAGGACCTGTTCGCCCAGGCGGCGGGCGCGCGCGAGGACGCCCTCGACGAGGAGCCCGAGGCCGCGCCCGCGGAGGAGCGGCAGACCGCCACCGAGCGGCGATGGCCGGCGGGGCACGACGTGCGGCACGCCGCGTACGGCCATGGGTGGGTACAGGGCAGTGGGCTGGGGCGGGTCACGGTGCGTTTCGAGACGCCCGGTTCGGAGCCGGGACGGGTGAGGACCTTCCGGATCGACGACCCGGATCTGGAGCCGGCGGAACCGCTGCCGCTGGTGGCGCGAAGACCCGGGGAGAGCGAGCGGGCGGAGGCCGGCGGAGCGGGTTCGGCGGGCCCGTGAGCGGGTGGCGGCAGGGCCCCCGGGTGCGGGACCGGGGTGCGTGGACTGTGGGCTTCCGCGGCGCCGCGGTGAGGACGGTCTGTGGTTCGGCGGTGTGCGGCCGTGCGTGTGGGGGACGGACGGAGTCCCCGGGCGGCCCGGCCGCGGCTGCGACCGCAGGGCCGGGTGCGGTTCGTGAGCGGGGCGCCGGCGGACCGGGTCGGGTGAGGGGCGGTCGGGACGTCCGGGCCGGAAGGCGGCTGCCGCCGCGGCGCGACGGCCCCCGAGCACCACGACGTGCTGCCGAGGAGCGCGGACGCTCAGGCCGATTCGTCCTTGCCCGCCAGTCTGCCGAAGTCGCGCTCCGGGAGCGGGGGAGGGGCGGCGACGTCCAGGCCGTAGTGGTGGTAGAGCTGGAGTTCCTGCTCCGGGGAGAGGTGGCGGCCGACGCCGAAGTCCGGGGCGTCCTTGATCAGGGCGCGTTCGAAGGGGACGTGGAGGGCGCCGTCGATCAGCTCGCTGGGCTCCAGGGGAACGAAGGCGTCCCTGCTGAACAGGCCGGTGCGTATGGCCGCCCACTCCGGTACGCCGGTGGCGTCGTCGAGATAGACCTCGTCGATCGTGCCGATCCGGGTCCCGTTGCGGTCGAACGCCTTGCGGCCGATCAGGTGGCGCGGATCGATGTCGGTCTGCACAGGCCCTCCACTGGTCGCAACCCATCCGTAAGCACTACCAAACGGCACAATCGGCGGAGCGGCCACTCGAAGACCTGTGCGCGGCCCTCGCTGGTACGCTGGCAAACGGCTGCTGACCCCGTGCGGGAGAGTCCTCCAGGCACCATCGGAGGCGCCGAAGGAGCAAATCCTCCCCGGAATCTCTCAGGCCCACGTACCGCACGGACGAGGTCACTCTGGAAAGCAGGGCGGGTGTCGACGGCTTCCGCTCTCACCGACGGTGAAAGCCGGACGCCTTCGGGCGATCCGGTGAAGCTCTCAGGTTGAGATGACAGAGGGGGAGGCCGTCCGGGCACCCGTGCCGTGGTGCCCCCCGAAGGTCGTCAGACCAGGAGGCCTCCGCAATGACCGCCCATCGCACCCCGCTCTCCGAGCTCGAACAGGGAACGCCCTTCGAGCAGCGCCACATCGGCCCCGACCACGAGGCCCGGGCCAAGATGCTCGCGCAGGTCGGCTACGGCTCGCTCGACGAGCTGACGGCCGCCGCGGTCCCGGATGTGATCAAGAACGCCGACGCGCTGGACCTGCCGGATGCGCGGAGCGAGGCCGAGGTGCTGGCCGAGCTGCGAGCGCTGGCCGACCGCAACGAGGTGCTCGGCTCCATGATCGGGCTCGGGTACTACGGGACGTTCACCCCGCCCGTCATCCTGCGCAACGTGATGGAGAACCCGGCCTGGTACACGGCGTACACGCCGTACCAGCCGGAGATCTCGCAGGGGCGGCTCGAGGCGCTGCTGAACTTCCAGACGATGGTCGCCGAGCTCACCGGCCTGCCGACCTCCGGTGCCTCCCTGCTGGACGAGGGCACCGCCGCCGCCGAGGCGATGGCGCTGTCGCGGCGCATGGGCAAGAACAAGAAGGGCCTGTTCCTGGTCGACGCGGACGCGCTGCCGCAGACCATCGCCGTGATCGAGACCCGCGCCGAGCCGACCGGCGTCGAGGTCGTCGTCGCCGACCTGAGCGAGGGCATCCCCGCCGAGGTCGCCGAGCGCGAGATCAACGGTGTGCTGATCCAGTACCCGGGCGCCTCCGGTGCCGTACGCGACATCAAGCCGGTGATCGACCAGGCGCACGAACTCGGCGCGCTCGTCACCGTCGCCGCCGACCTGCTCGCCCTCACGCTGCTGAAGTCGCCCGGTGAGCTCGGCGCGGACATCGCGGTCGGTACGACGCAGCGCTTCGGCGTGCCGATGGGCTTCGGCGGGCCGCACGCCGGATACATGGCCGTGCAGGAGAAGATGGCGCGCAGCCTGCCCGGGCGGCTCGTCGGCGTCTCCGTCGACGCGGACGGGAACAGGGCCTACCGGCTGGCGCTGCAGACCCGTGAGCAGCACATCCGCCGCGAGAAGGCCACCAGCAACATCTGCACCGCCCAGGTGCTGCTCGCCGTCATGGCCGGGATGTACGCCGTCTACCACGGCCCCGAGGGGCTGCGGACCATCGCGCGGCGCACCCACCGGTACGCGACGGTCCTCGCCGAGGGCCTCCGGGCCGGCGGCGCCGGGATCGTGCACGGTTCCTACTTCGACACGCTGACCGTGCGGGTCGCGGGGCGGGCCGCCGAGGTCGTCGCCGCCGCGCGCGGCAACGGCGTCAACCTGCGTCTCGTCGACGCCGACCACGTCTCGATCGCCTGTGACGAGACCACCACCCGGGACCGGCTCGCCGCCGTGTGGAGCGCCTTCGGCATCGAGGGCGACGTCGAGGCGCTGGACGAGGTCGCCGGGGACGCGCTGCCGGACGCGCTCCTGCGCACCGACGAGTACCTCACGCACCCCGTCTTCCACCAGCACCGCTCCGAGACCGCGATGCTGCGCTACCTGCGCCGTCTCGCCGACCGGGACTACGCGCTGGACCGCGGCATGATCCCGCTGGGCTCCTGCACCATGAAGCTCAACGCGACCACCGAGATGGAGCCGGTCACCTGGCCCGAGTTCGGGCAGCTGCACCCCTTCGCGCCCGCCGAGCAGGCGCAGGGTTACCTCACGCTCATCCACGAGCTGGAGGAGCGGCTCGCCGAGGTCACCGGCTACGACAAGGTGTCCCTCCAGCCCAACGCCGGCTCCCAGGGCGAACTGGCCGGTCTGCTCGCCGTACGCGGCTACCACCGGGCCAACGGTGACGAGCAGCGCACCGTCTGCCTGATCCCGTCCTCCGCGCACGGCACCAACGCGGCCAGCGCCGTGATGGCCGGCATGAAGGTCGTCGTCGTCAAGACCGCCGACGACGGCGAGATCGACGTCGAGGACCTCCGGGCGAAGATCGAGCAGCACCGCGACGAGCTGGCGGTGCTGATGATCACGTATCCCTCGACGCACGGCGTGTTCGAGGAGCACGTCGCCGACATCTGCGCGCAGGTGCACGAGGCCGGCGGCCAGGTGTACGTGGACGGCGCCAACCTCAACGCGCTGGTGGGCCTCGCCAAGCCGGGCCACTTCGGCGGTGACGTCTCGCACCTGAACCTGCACAAGACCTTCTGCATCCCGCACGGCGGCGGCGGTCCCGGCGTCGGCCCGGTCGGTGTGCGGGCGCACCTCGCCCCCTACCTGCCGAACCACCCGCTCCAGCCCGGGGCCGGCCCGGAGACCGGCGTCGGGCCCATCTCGGCGGCGCCGTGGGGCTCGGCGGGCATCCTGCCGATCTCCTGGGCGTACGTCCGGCTCATGGGCGGCGAGGGGCTCAAGCGGGCCACGCAGGTGGCGGTGCTCAGCGCCAACTACATCGCCAAGCGCCTCGAGCCGCACTACCCGGTGCTCTACACCGGCCCCGGCGGGCTCGTCGCGCACGAGTGCATCATCGATCTGCGCCCGCTGACCAAGGCGACCGGCGTCAGCGTCGACGACGTGGCCAAGCGGCTGATCGACTACGGCTTCCACGCGCCGACGATGTCGTTCCCGGTGGCCGGCACGCTGATGATCGAGCCGACCGAGTCCGAGGACCTGACCGAGCTCGACCGGTTCTGCGAGGCGATGATCGCGATCCGCGCGGAGATCGAGAAGGTCGGCTCCGGCGAGTGGCCCGCGGACGACAACCCGCTCCGCAACGCCCCGCACACCGCCGCCGTGCTCGGCGGGGAGTGGGAGCACGCGTACGGACGCGAGGAGGCCGTGTTCCCCGCCGGGGTGAACGCCGCCGACAAGTACTGGCCGCCGGTGCGCCGCATAGACCAGGCATTCGGCGACCGGAACCTGGTGTGCTCCTGCCCGCCGCTGGACGCGTACGAGGACTGACCCGCCGGAGGCGGGACGTGAGGGCTCCGCTTCGGCCGTGCGGCCGGGCGGGGCCCTCTTCCCGTGCGCGTGCCCGTCGTGCGCTACGCCGGGTACGCGTGGGTCTGCGCGGCCTTGACCGTCGCCCAGACCGGGGCGCCCGGATGCAGGTCCAGTTCGGCCGCGGCGACCGTGGTGAGGTCGGCGGCCAGGGGGAGTTCGCCGGTGAGCTCGGCGCGGACCTGGTCGCCGTGAGGCTCCAGGCCGGCGATCTCGCAGCGCCAGAGGTTGCGGGCGCTGGAGCCGGTGGGGCGGTCGCGGTAGAGGGTCACGGCGCCGGGCGGGAACGCCACGAAGGCGGGGCCGGAGAGGTCCTCCGTGGTGCTCACCGTGGGGCCGGCGTCGAGCCGGACCGTGTGGCCGTCGGCCTGTCCGCGGTACAGGTTGAGGCCGACCAACTGGGCGATGTACTCGGTGCGGGGGTGGCGGGCGATGTCGGAGGGCGTGCCCTCCTGCACGATCCGGCCCTGCTCCACGACGACCAGCCGGTCGGCCAGCACCATGGCGTCCAACGGGTCGTGCGTGACCAGAACGGCGACGGCCTCGAAGGCGGCCAGATGGCGGCGGAGCCGGGCACGCACCTCCAGCCGGGTGCGGGCGTCCAGGGCGGCGAGCGGTTCGTCCAGGAGCAGCAGCCGGGGGTGGGTGGCCAGGGCGCGGGCGAGGGCCACGCGCTGGGCCTGGCCGCCGGAGAGACGGCGGGGCTTGGCCCCGGCGTGTTCCGCCAGGCCCATGCGGTCCAGCCACTCGGCGGCCTGCGCACGGGCCTCCGCCTTGCCGGTGCCCCGGCAGCGCGGTCCGAAGGCCACGTTGTCGAGGGCGGTCAGGTGCGGGAAGAGCAGATAGTCCTGGAAGACGACGCCGATCGGGCGCGACTCGGGCGGCGTGCGGTGCAGTTCGGCGCCGTCCAGCCGCAGATGGCCCGCCGTGAGGGGCGTGAGGCCCGCGAGGGCGCGCAGGGCGGTGGTCTTGCCGGCGCCGTTCGGGCCCAGCAGGGCGACGACGTCGCCGGGCGCGGCGGTGAGCGCGATGTCCAGGCGGAAGGTGCCGCGGTCGACGACGAGCCGCGCGTCGAGGCCCTCGGCGGCCGGTCCGGGCGCGGTGCCGGTGGGGCCGGGCCTCTTCCCGGGATTCTTCGGCATGGTCTCGGGCACGGTGTCAGACCGTCCTCATCCAGCGGTCCCGCAGTCCGGCGAGTACGGCGATGGACACCGCCAGCAGCACCAGGCTGAGGGCGATCGCGGCGGCCGGGTCGTTCTGCAGGGCGAGGTACACCGCGAGCGGCATGGTCTGGGTGCGGCCGGGGAAGTTGCCGGCGAAGGTGATCGTCGCGCCGAACTCACCGAGGGCCCGCGCCCAGGCGAGGACGGAGCCGGCCGCGATGCCCGGGGCGATCAGCGGCAGGGTGACCCGGCGGAACGCGGTGAAGCGGGAGGCGCCCAGAGTGGTGGCCGCCTCCTCGTAGCGCGGGTCGGCGGCCCGCAGCGTGCCCTCGACGCTGATGACGAGGAACGGCATCGCCACGAACGTCTCGGCGAGGACGACGCCCGTGGTGGTGAAGGGCAGGGTGATGCCGAACCAGGCGTCCAGCCACTGGCCGACGACACCATTGCGGCCCAGGGCGAGCAGCAGGGCGACGCCGCCCACCACCGGGGGGAGGACCAGCGGAAGCGTCACCAGGGCGCGGACCAGGCCGCGGCCGGGGAAGTCCGTACGGGCCAGCAGCCAGGCCAGCGGGACGCCGATGACCAGGCTCAGCACGGTCGCCGCCGTGGCGCAGACCAGCGACAGGCGCAGCGCCTGCCACACCTCGGGGCTGGTCAACTGCTCGGGGAGGCTGCGCCAGGGAGCCCGGAGGAGGAGAGCGAGGAGGGGGACCAGGAGGAAGGCGAGGCCCAGGAGGGCGGGCGCGAGGAGGGGGAGGGGGACGCCGCGTCCGGGGGTGCGGGGGCGTGCCGTGCGGGGGGCCCTCACGGTCCGTGTCCCGCTCCGGCCGCCGTCGGGCGGAGCGGGCGCGCCCGGGTCCGGCGGGGTGCCGTGCCGGCCGGTCACGGCGCGAGGAATCCGGCCCCGGTCAGGACCTTCCGGCCCTCCGGGGACTTCACCAGGGCGACGAACGCCTTCGCCGCCGTCGGATTCGGGGCGCTCTCGAGGCGGGCGATCGGATAGTCGTTGACGGCCTCGGCCGACTCCGGGAACTCCACGCCCTCCACCTTGTCACCCGCGGCCCTCACGTCCGTCCGGTACACGACGGCGGCGTCGGCCTCCTTCAGCTCGACCTTCGTCAGGGCGCTCCTGACGTCCTGCTCGTAGGAAACCGGCGTCAGTTCGACGCCGGCGGCCGTGAGGGCCGTCCGCGCGGCCGAACCGCAGGGCACCGTGCTGTCGCACAGCACGACCTTCAGGCCGGGCGCGGTCAGATCCTTCAGGGAGCCGATTCCGTGCGGGTTGCCGGGCAGGGTGGCGATCTCCAGACGGTTGCGGACGAACGTGCTCGGGCTGCCCGCCGTGTGTCCCTCGTCCGTGACGAGCTTCATCGTCCCGGTGCTGGCCGCCGCGAAGACGTCGGCCGGGGCACCGCCGGAAATGCCGGCGGCCAGGGTGTCGCTGCCGCCGAAGTTGAAGGTGACCTCTGTCCCCGGGTGCTCCTTCTCGAACCGTTCGCCGAGCGTCGTGAAGCTCTCCGTGAGCGAGGCGGCCGCGAAGACGGTGACCGTTCCGGAGGGACCGTCCTCGCCGGTCCCCGAGGCACTCGAGCCGGACGCGGAGCAGCCGCTCAGCGCCAGGAGGACGGCGGCTCCGGCACCTGCGGTCCGCAGGGCACTTTGGAGACGGTGCGCGGAACGGGGCATCTCGGCGGCACTCCCTCTACGGGCCGGGGAGGAGGCGGACACAGCACCTCCGATACGCCGATGATACTGACGCATCTGCCAGGAAGAAGTCACCTGTCACATCGCATGAGCCAGGGAAAAGAGCGGAGAGGCGGGCACGTGCGTTCGCACGAGAGGTCCTCGTCCCCGTCAGGCGCGGTCGATGTGGACGTTGGTTGACTTCACGCGCGCGGTGGCCTCCACGCCCACCTCCAGTCCCAGCTCCTCGACGGCCTCCCGGGTGAGCAGGGAGACGAGGCGGTGCGGGCCGGCCTGGATCTCGACCTGGGCGGCGACGTCACCGAGCTTGATCGCGGTGACGATGCCGGGAAAGGCGTTGCGGGCCGAGGTGTACGGGGCGCCCTCCTCGGCGGTGCCCGCCCTGGCGAGTTCGACCGAGAACGCGGCCAGGTCCCGTCCGTCGATGAGCCGCCGTCCGCTGTCGTCGCGGTGGGTGGTGATCCGGCCCGCGTCCGCCCAGCGGCGGGCGGTGTCCGGGCTCACGCCGAGCAGTCGTGCTGCCTGGCCGATCGTGTAGGACTGCATGCCGGTCACGATAGGGCGGCGCGGACGGCACCGCGGCCCGGGCCGCCCCGTCCGTCAGTCCCGCTTCGCCGGAACCGCCGTGCTCGCCCGTACGACCAGGTCCGTGCCCAGCTCCACGCGGGGCGAGTCCGGCTGTTCGTCGCGGGTGAGGCGGAGCACCGTGCGGACGGCGAGTTTGCCCATGTCCGCCAGGGGCTGGCGGACCGTGGTCAGCGGCGGAGCCGACCAGCGGACCTCCGGGAGGTCGTCGAAGCCGACCACGCTCATGTCCTCCGGCACCCTCAGGCCGCGCCGCCGCAGTGCCTCGATCGCGCCCAGTGCCATCTGGTCGCTGGCCGCGAACACCGCGGTCGGTGGCTCGGGCAGGTCCAGCAGGGCGTTGCAGCCGGCGAGCCCGGACTCCGGGCGGAAGTCACCGGGGACGATCAGCGATGCGTCGACCGCGATGCCGCGGCCCTCCAGCGCCGCCCGGTAGCCGTCGAGCCGGGCCCGGGAGCAGAGCAGGCGCGGTGGTCCGGCGATCAGACCGATCCTGCGGTGCCCCAGGGCCAGCAGATGCTCGGTCGCGGCCAGACCGCCCGACCAGTTGGCGGCGCCGATGGCGGGCACGTCCAGAGCGGGGGAGCCCGCCGGGTCCACGACCACGAGCGGTACCCCGAGGATTTGCAGCTCCTCGTGCAGCGCCGGTTCCAGGGCCGAGGTCACGAGGATGACGCCGTCGGACGCGCGCGCCCGCAGATTGCGCATCCACTCCCGGGCGTCACCGGAGCGTCCGTGGATCGCCGACACCACCGTGCCCACCCCGGCCCCGTGGGCGACCTCCTCGGCCCCGCGGAGGATCTCCACCGCCCAGGGGCTGTCGAGGTCGTCGAAGACCAGGTCGAGCAGAGCCGCCCGGGAGGACGGGGCCGTGGGGCGCTTGCGGTAGCCGTGGCGGCGCAGCAGGTCCTCGACCCGGGCCCGGGTCCGCGGGGAGACGTCGGAGCGGCCGTTGACCACGCGGGAGACGGTCGGCACCGAGACGCCGGCCCGCCGGGCGATCTCCGTGATCGTGACTCTGCCCTCGGCGCCGGCCCCATGTGCTGCCACTTGCCCACCTCCGTGACGGGAACCCGCGAAACTTCCAGGAGTCTTCCGGAAGGCGGACGCCCGTGGGAAGGTGCCACGAGACGGACTCCCCGCTCGGAAGGGGCCGTGGGGCCGGCCGTCACCCCGGCCGTGCGCCGGACCACGGTGGGTGATACGCCCCGGGCACGCGTCGGGGCCGGTTCGCAGGAGGTCCTGCGGTCCGGCCCCTCGTGCCCTCGGCACGGGCCCCGCTGTGCCCGGCCGTGCTCAGGCGGTGGTCAGGCTGGTGCCCCGGGAGCGCTGCGGGGCGATGATCCTGCCGTCGGGCAGGAGCTCACCGGTGTCCTCGAAGAGCACGACACCGTTGCACAGCAGGCTCCATCCCTGCTCCGGGTGGTGCGCCACGAGACGGGCGGATTCCCGGTCGGCGGAGTCGGCTGAGGGGCACGGTGGCTGGTGCTGGCACATGGGTGGGATCTTTCGCTCTGTGGTGACCTGTGGGATGGCTGTCGTGTCAGTTCCGCGGCGTGAGGTCTCGTTCATGGCCGCCCCCCGTTGTGATAAGTCGGTCGGAAACCAGTGTTGCCCCACGGACGACGATCCGCAGGGATTTCGCGGCACCGCTCCTCACAGGTTGATGACGCATCACCCGCGCGGACGGTTCACCTCAACTGCACTGTCACTTCGGGTGGTTCGGCGTGACCGAATGGGGCTAGTCCGGCGGCGCGAGGGGTTTTCCGGCTCGTACGAGCCATTTGCCGCTCGTACGAGCGTGGGTGGTGCGGGAGGAGCCGGGAAACGGGAAGGGACGGGGAAACAGCGTGTCCCCCGCCGCCCGGAATTCCGGGCGGCGGGGGACACGGAGCCGGACGGCGCGGGGCGTCAGGCCGGGGAGCCGAGCAGTCGGGTGGGTGTCACCCGGAGGGTCAGCACCGGGAGCAGTTCGGCGACCCGGTGCGGGCGGTGGGCCGCGATCCCGGGCGGTGCCGGGGCGAGCGGGACGAGCAGGTCGGTGGCGGCCGGGTGCCCGGTGGCCGCGTCCGCGGTGGGGTCGCCGTGCAGCCAGAGCGTCAGCATGTAGAGGCCGGGCACCGACAGCAGCCGGGGCTGGTACGGCTGCGGCACGGCCTCGGCCTGGCGCAGTGCGAGCTCGGTGGAGGCGACGTAGGGGCCCTCGAAGAAGCGGGAGAAGGCCCAGCCGTCGGGGGTGAGCACGGTGTCCGCGGCGGCCACGGCGCGATCGCCGCAGCGGATCAGGAAGCGCCACCCGGCCAGTCGCGTCGCGGACACGCCCTCGGCGGTGATCCGGTCCAGGACGTGCACGGGCAGGGGCAGCTCGGGCGAGGCGGGTCCCTGCGTGCCGAGCAGGGAGGGGGTTCGGGCTTCGCGGACCGCGGTGGGGGAGGAGAGCGCGGTCAGGACGGAACGCAGTGCGGGCGCGGGAGCGGGAGGGGCGTGCAGCGGCATGGTGGGTCGCCTCTCATTCGAAGGCACAGGGGCGCGAGGGCGGGGCGGGCGGGGCGGACGGCGTTGTCAGCTCGCGAAGGTCAGAGAGGCAGGGGCCGGGGCCGGAGCACGAGAGGTGGGGGTGAGGCCTGCCGCCACATCACCTCGTCGACTGGATCGCTCGACCGTGGGCGCCAACCTTCTGCCTTGTGCACGAAGTTTATACGACACGTGTTCAGACTGTGTTTCACCTAGCTGTTTTCGGCCCGCGAAACAAGGGTACTTTTGGTCGGTGAAACGCGAAAATCATCCCGATTTCAGATGGGGCGCGCGGCGATGACCTCGGAAAACGACCGCGGGGCGGTCGGCTCATTGCCGTCGACGTTTTTCACGAGTTCGCAGCGCCCCCGTAACGTGCGTTACGTGCCATGCCCCGTGAATGTGCCACTGGTCACCGTCCACCAGCGTAGCGGCCGACGAGTCCGTCCGGGGCGTTATCGATCGCATTGACGGGGCATCCTCCCTTGTGCACCACGACCCCGGCGGCCGATCTTCGGTCCGCCCATCCGAGGAGGGACGCTTCGATGGGGGAGAAGGTCGCGGCAGGTCAGTTCGACCTGTCCGATCGCCAGCGCTACCGCGACAAGCTCCGCAGGTGTCTGACGGGCTTGGAGCGACTCCTGGCGGAGAAGCGGTTCGACCGCCCCAGGAACCTCATGGGGCTGGAGATCGAATTGAATCTCGCGGGCGCCGACGGCATGCCGAAAATGTTGAATGCGCAAGTCCTGGAACGCATCGCGAGCCGGGATTTCCAAACAGAACTCGCCATGTTCAACCTGGAGGTCAACATCGCCCCCCACCGTCTGGGCGGGCGGGTATTCGACCGGCTCGACGAGGAACTGCGCACCTCGCTCGGCTATGCCGACCGAAAAGCCGGCGAGGTCGACGCGGGCATCGTGATGATCGGCATCCTGCCGACGCTGGACCGGGACGACCTGGTCTCCTCGAACCTCTCCGCCGTCGACCGCTACACCCTGCTCAACGATCAGATCGTGGCCGCGCGCGGTGAGGACTTCAAGCTCGACATCGACGGCGTGGAGCACCTCAGCTGCACCTCGAAGTCCATCGCGCCCGAGGCCGCCTGCACCTCCGTCCAACTGCACCTCCAGGTCACCCCGGACCGCTTCGCCGACGTGTGGAACGCGGCGCAGGCCGTCGCCGCCGCCCAGATCGCGGTGGGCGCCAACTCCCCCTTCCTCTTCGGCCGCGAGCTGTGGCGCGAGTCGAGGCCCCCGCTGTTCCAGCAGTCCACCGACACCCGCCCGCCCGAGCTCCAGGCCCAGGGGGTGCGGCCGCGCACCTGGTTCGGGGAGCGGTGGATCACCTCGGCCTTCGACCTCTTCGAGGAGAACCTGCGCTACTTCCCGGCCCTGCTGCCGATCTGCGACGACGAGGACCCCCTCGAGGTGCTGGACCGGGGCGGCGTCCCCAGCCTCGCCGAGCTCGTCCTGCACAACGGCACCGTCTACCGGTGGAACCGCCCGGTCTACGGCATCGCCGACGGCGTCCCGCACCTGCGGGTGGAGAACCGCGTGCTGCCCGCCGGGCCCACCGTCACCGACGTCATCGCCAACGCGGCCTTCTACTACGGCGTGGTCCGCGCCCTCGCCGAGGACAGCCGGCCGGTGTGGAGCCGGCTGCCCTTCGAGGCGGCCGCCGCCAACTTCGACGCCGCCTGCAAGGACGGCATCGACGCCCGCCTCACCTGGCCCCGGCGCGGCCGCTACGGCGGTACGGCCGAGGTGGACGCGGTCACCCTCGTGCGCGACGAACTGCTGCCGCTCGCCGAGGCCGGGCTGGACGCGTGGGGGATCGAACCCGCCGACCGCGACCTGTACCTCGGGGTGATCGAGGAGCGGTGCCGGCGCCGGGTGAACGGTGCGACCTGGCAGGCCTCGACCTTCCACCGGGCCCTGGACCTGGGACTCGGCCGCGAGGCCGCGCTGGCCGCCACCACCCGCCGCTACCGCGAGCTGATGGTGCGGGGCGATCCGGTGCACACCTGGCCGGTGGGCCTGCCGGAACCGGTACCGACGGCCTGACCGCTTCGCGCGGACCGCCGCGCCGGGCGCACGGCCACTGCCCTCATACTGATCGGACCGATCGGTGATGTGGAGGCAGGTGTGCAGGCGGAGGCGGGCCCGGCGGCCGATTCGTACCCTGAGCGCAGGCTCTCGCGGACGACGCTCCGCAACGAGACGCTGCTCGTGCTCGCGCTCTCACTCGGCGCGAGCGGCGTGTCCGCGCTGATCAGTTTCCTCGGCTCGGTCACCGAACCGGGCGGTCTGAAGGACCAGGCGGCCACGCTCAACGCCTCGGCCGCCCCGGGCCGCCCCTGGCTGGACCTGGCCTGGCAGCTCTTCGGGATCACCACGGCGCTGGTACCGGTGGCGCTCGTCGCGCACTTCCTGCTGCGCGAGGGCGCGGGACTGCGCACCCTCGGTTTCGACCGCACCCGCCCCTGGCCCGACCTCGGCCGCGGAGCGGTGATCGCGGCGGTCATCGGCAGCAGCGGCATCGCGTTCTACCTGGCCGCGCGCGGGCTCGGCTTCAACCTCACGGTGGTGCCGGAGGCGCTGCCCGAGGTGTGGTGGAAGTACCCCGTGCTGATCCTGTCGGCGATGCAGAATTCGATCCTCGAAGAGGTCATCGTCGTCGGCTACCTGCTGCGCCGGCTGGACCGGCTGGGCTGGTCCCCGGGCGCCGCGCTGGCGGCCAGTTCGGTGCTGCGCGGCTCGTACCACCTCTACCAGGGCATCGGCGGCTTCATCGGGAACATGGTCATGGGCGTGGTGTTCGTGTACCTGTACCGGCGCTGGGGCCGTGTGGGGCCGCTGGTGGTCGCCCACACGCTGCTCGACATCGGGGCGTTCGTCGGTTACGCGCTGCTGGCGGGCAGGGTGGACTGGCTGCCGACGGCCTGAGCACCCGGACGGGGACCGGGACGAGGGGGCCGGGGGCGAGGGGCCGGGAGTGCGGGGCGTACGGCTGTGCCGCACGCCCCTTGTCCTTCCCCGACTCCGTCGCTTCCGGGCTCAGACGAGCAGTTCGCCCTCGATGACCGTCACCGCCCGCCCGCTCAGCAGGGTGCGCTCGCCGCGCACCTCCGTGCGGACGAGGCCGGAGCGGGACGAGGCCTGGAGGCCGGTGAGGCGGGTGGCGCCGAGGCGCTCGGCCCAGTAGGGGGCCAGCGCGGTGTGGGCGCTGCCGGTGACGGGATCCTCGTCGATGCCGACGTTCGGGAAGAAGCAGCGGGAGACGAAGTCGTAGCCCCGCGCGGGGTCCTCGGCGCGGGCGGTGGCGATGATGCCGCGCGCGGAGTGGGCGCCGAGCGCCTTGAGGTCGGGGCGCAGGGCGTGGACCGTCTTCTCGTCGGCGACCTCGACGAGCAGGTCCCCGACGTGCGGACCGGTGTCGCACGCCGCGCGCGGCGCGGCGCCCAGCGCGTCGGCGACACCCTCGGGGATGTCCACCGGGGTGAGCGGTGCGGTGGGGAAGTCCAGCGTGACGGAACCGTCCTCGCCGGGGGCGGCGACGAGGACGCCGCTGCGGGTGGCGAACCGCACCGGGCCCTCGTGCGCGCCGGTGGTGTGCAGGACGTGTGCGGTGGCCAGGGTCGCGTGGCCGCACATCGCGACCTCGGTGGCGGGGGTGAACCAGCGCAGGGCCCAGTCGGCCTCGCCGCCCTCGGGGAGCGGGTGGGCGAAGGCCGTCTCGGCGTGGTTGACCTCCAGGGCGACGTTCTGGAGCCAGGTGTCGTCCGGGAAGGCGTCCAGGAGCAGCACCCCTGCCGGGTTGCCGGCGAAGGGCCGGTCGGTGAAGGCGTCGACGATTCGAATCCGCATGTCCCGACCGTAAGGCCTGCGCGAAGCCGCGGACCAAGGCCAATGTGCGGGCACTGGACCGGTTTTGGGAGGGGCTTTTGACCGGGCAGTCCGGCGGGGCGGGGTTGTCGGTCGAAGTGTTCCGATATATCGTTGAAGCATCGTGACAGATCGACGATGGAATGGAGTGGTGGCGATGCACACCCATGGTTTCGAGCATGGACACCGTCACGGCGGCCCGCGCGGCGGCCGGGGCGACTTCGACCGGCTGCGCGCGGCGTTCGGGCCCTTCGGTCCGGGCGGCCCCGGTGGCCCCTTCGGTCCGGGCTTCGGGCACGGCCCGTGGGGCGGACGAGGGCGCGGCGGGCCGAGGGGGAGGGCGCGGCGCGGTGACGTACGGGCCTCGATCCTGGCCCTGCTGAAGGACCGGCCCATGCACGGCTACGAGATGATCCAGGAGATCGCCGAACGCAGCGGCGGGGCGTGGAAGCCCAGCCCCGGCTCGGTGTACCCCACCCTCCAGCTGCTGGAGGACGAGGGGCTGATCGCGAGCGCGAGCGAGGGCGGCAAGAAGCTGTTCTCCCTCACCGACGCCGGTCGCACGGCGGCCGACGAAGGCCCCGACGCCCCCTGGGAGGAAGCCTCCCGCGGGGTCGACTGGGAGGCGCTGGGCGAGATCCGGCAGGCCGGCTTCGGACTGATGGAGGCCTTCGGGCAGGTCTGGAAGACCGGCAGCAAGGAGCAGCGGGACAAGGCGCTCGCCGTCATCAACGAGGCCCGCAAGAAGCTGTACCTGATCCTCGCCGACGAGGACTGACCCCGGCGGGCCCCGGGCCCGGCGCGAGCGTGTGCTCGTGCCGGGCTCCGCTGTCCGGCACCGCCGCGGGCCTGAGGACGCCCGAGCGGCCGAGGAGGCGGGACGGGGCCGGATGTCAGGTGGGGCGTGTGGCAAGGCGGCGCGCGCCCCTCGGTGCGAAACGCCCTGATCTCCTCCGCAAGGAGGAGATCGCGGTCCTTGAAGTCCACTTCCCGTGGGACGCGGAAATGCTTCCCGCCGGGGATGCCCCGGCCCCGCGGGGCTGATGGGGTGGGGATGTGCAACCCCGTATCCCCCGGCAGTCGGCCCATGAGCCCCGAGAACGGGGAATCCACCACGCGGACAACGATGCCAGGCTCAGCGCCGAGCTGGCAGCGGTGGTCGCCGGTGCCCGCCGCAGGGCGGTCCGGGACGGGGACCGCCAGATCGACACCGCCCATCTGCTGCACTCGCTCCTGGAGTCCGACGCCGAGGTGAGAGCCGTCTTCGGCGAGGGCCCGCACATCGCCCGGCTGCTCGGCTACCTGGTCCAGCGCAGCATCGGCTACGGCCTGCGCTGGCAGAGCGGCGTCGAGGACTCCGGCGGCGTCCCCGTGGTCGCGGAGGCAGCGGGCTTCTCGCCGCTGGCCGCGGCCTGCATGGAGCGCGCCCGTGAGCGCGCCGCCCGCCGCGGCGGCGGCCCGGCGGGCGGGGTGGACCTGCTCGCGGCGATCGTCGCGGACCCGCAGGCGCGGGCCGTGGAGGTGCTCGAGCGTGCCGGTGTCGATCCCCCGCGGCTGTTCGACCGGATCCAGGCGCGGACCGGCGGACAGTGCGGCGCGCGGCCCGAGCGGTACGCCGTCGAGGGCGGCGACACGGCTCACTGAGCGACGGCTCACTGAGCAGCCGGAGGGGACTGTCGCGCCGTCCGCCCGGTGAGACAGGTGCCATGGGGGGTGACGCTCCTGTCGGTGCCTGTCATCATGTGCCGGTGCATACCTCTGTCAGCACTCGGAGCACTCGTGGCAAAGGCGTCGGGCTCGGCCTCGCGCTGCTGTCCGCGGTGGCCTTCGGGGGATCCGGTGTCGCGGCCAAGCCGCTGATCGAGGCGGGTCTGGACCCGCTCCACGTCGTGTGGCTGCGGGTGGCGGGCGCGGCCCTCGTCATGCTGCCGCTGGCGGTGCGCCACCGGGGACTGCTGCGCCGCCGTCCGGGGCTGCTCGCCGGGTTCGGCCTGCTCGCCGTGGCCGGTGTCCAGGCCTGCTACTTCGCCGCCCTGTCCCGCATCCCCGTGGGGGTCGCGCTGCTGGTCGAGTACCTGGCACCCGCGCTCGTGCTCGGCTGGGTACGGTTCGTGCAGCGGCGGCCGGTGACCCGGGCCGCCGCGGTCGGCGTGGTCCTGGCCGTGGGCGGGCTCGCCTGTGTCGTGGAGGTGTGGTCGGGCCTCGGCTTCGACGCCCTCGGACTGCTGCTCGCGCTCGGCGCCGCCTGCTGCCAGGTCGGCTACTTCGTCCTGTCCGACCAGGGCAGCGACGCCGGCGACGAGGCCCCCGACCCGCTCGGCGTGATCGCCTACGGCCTGCTCGTCGGCGCCGCCGTCCTGACCGTCGTCGCCCGTCCCTGGTCCATGGACTGGTCCGTGCTCACGGGCAGCGCCGAGATGAACGGCACTCCGGTCGCCGCGCTCGTGCTGCTGGCGTGGATCGTCCTGGTCGCCACGGTCGTCGCGTACGTCACCGGCGTGCTCTCGGTGCGCCGGCTCTCGCCGCAGGTCGCGGGTGTCGTGGCCTGTCTCGAGGCGGTCATCGCCACCGTTCTGGCCTGGGTCCTGCTCGGTGAGCATCTGTCGGCGCCGCAGATCGTGGGCGGTGCGGTGGTCCTGACGGGCGCCTTCATCGCCCAGTCCTCGGCACCGGCGAAGACCTCCGACCGGCCGGTGGCGAGCGGTGGGCCCGAAAGGGAGTTGTCCACGCCGGGAACGGCCGCATAAGGTGCTGATCATGCACGCGCACGCACTCGTTCTTCCGCCCCCGGCCGCCTGAGGCGGGCCCTCCGGTACATCCGCCCGGCGTGTCGCCGGGCGTGACGGTGCTGCCCGCAGACGGAGTCCGCGGACCCCGCCGCCCCGGCCCCGCGAGGGCCTGGACCCCGGGGTCCCTTCCTTCCGCGCCACGGTGCTGTCCGTGGCGCGCATCTGCGGAGAGAACACGTGTCGAACGCCGTCTCCGGCCTGCCCGTCGGGCGAGGCCTGCTCTATCTGATCGTCGCCGGTGCCGCCTGGGGCACCGCGGGCGCGGCCGCGTCGCTGGTCTACCGGATCAGCGACATGGGGCCCGTCGCCCTGTCCTTCTGGCGCTGTGCGGGCGGACTCCTGCTGCTGTTCGCCGCCCGGCTCGTGCTCCCGCGCGACCGGACCGCCCTGCCCGTGCCGCTCGGCCGCCGGGTCCTGCGGGCGGTGGCCACCGGGGTGGGGCTCGCCGTCTTCCAGACGGCCTACTTCGCGGCCGTCTCCGCCACGGGACTCGCCGTGGCCACCGTCGTCACCCTCGGCGCCGGGCCCGTGCTCATCGCGCTCGGCGCGCGAGCGGCCCTGGGGGAGCGGCTGGGCGGCGGCGGCCTGGTCGCCGTCGTGGGCGCGCTCACCGGACTCCTCGTGCTCGTCCTGGGCGGCGGTGAGACGACCGTGGACCCGTGGGGTGTCCTGCTCGCGCTGCTGTCCGCGGCCGGATACTCGGCGATGACGCTGCTCACCCGCTGGTGGGGGCGCGACGGCGGGACGGGCGCCTCCGGCACGACCGTCGGGGCGTTCGCCGTCACGAGCGTGCTGCTGCTGCCGTTCGCCGCCGTGGAGGGCCTGGTGCCGGCCACCGACGCGCCCGGCCGGCTCCTCCTCCTGCTGGCGTACGTCGTCACCGTTCCCACGGCGCTCGCCTACGGCCTCTACTTCGCGGGCGCGGCCGTCGTGCGGTCGGCCACCGTATCCGTGATCATGCTGCTGGAGCCGGTGAGCGCGGCGGCGCTCGCGGTCGTCCTGCTCGGTGAGCGGCTCACGGCGGCCACCCTGGTCGGCACCCTGCTGATGCTCGGCTCGGTCGCCGGGCTCGCGGTGGGCGAGGCGCGCGACGCGCGGACCCGCGGTGCGGAGAGGAAGGCGGTGCCGGCGTGACGGCGAGGGGCCCTTCCGCCGGGAGGGCCCCCTGGTCACTCCTGCTGCCGACGCGGGAGGTACCCGCGGGCCACCGTGTCCCGCGCCGCGTCACGCGCGCCGCCCCTCACCGCCGGCCGGGCCGCGGTCCGGCCCCTCACCGCCGCCGACCACTCGTCCGCCTGCTCGGACTCCGCCCGTACGTCCGCCGCGTCGAGTCGTGGCCCGCGAATGCCGGACAGCGGCCTCCCGTACGGGGCCTCACCCACCGCCGCCCGCGCGAAGCCGTCCTCCGGCCGGAAGCGGCCGACCCGGCGCTCGGGGTGCGCGGCCTTCCGGACCGGGTCGTCCACGGCACGGGCACGGCACCGCAGCCGGACGGAAGGCGGTTCGCCCGGCGGCCCGTCGGCCGACGGCTGCCCGGGGGCCGCGCACGGCCGGCCACTCCTGCCGTCCGGCGCCGTCGCGGGGCGCGTCTCAAGGGCGGACCGGCATCACAGGGCCGCCAGGTAGGCGGGCAGCGCGGTGCCGGGGGCCAGGCCGGGGTCGGCGAGCGGGGCGTCGTAGCCCTTGCGCAGCGGGACGACGCCGGCCCAGTGGGGCAGGGCGAGGTCCTCGGGCTCGTCGTTGACGCCGCCGGTGCGGAGCTTGGCGGAGACCTCGTCGAGGTCGAGGCGGATCACCGCGGTGGCGGCCAGCTCCTTCTTGTTGGCCGGGCGGGAGTCGGCGGCGCGACCCGGTACGACGTGGTCGACCAGGGCGTCGAGGGCCTGGCGCTTCTCCTCGGGGTCGGTCACGTCGTGCGCGAGGCCGTGCACCACCACGGAGCGGTAGTTGATCGAGTGGTGGAAGGCCGAACGGGCCAGCACCAGCCCGTCGACGTGGGTGACGGTCAGGCAGACCGGGAGGCCGGCGTCGGCCCGGCCCGCCGCGCGCAGGGGGCGCGAGCCGGTCGAACCGTGCACGTAGAGCCGCTCACCGACCCGGCCGTACAGCGTGGGCAGCACCACCGGGGCGCCGTCGCGGACGAAGCCGAGGTGGCAGACGTAGCCCTCGTCGAGTATCGCGTGCACCAGTTCCTTGTCGTACGCGGCCCGCTCGGGCGAGCGGGTGGGGACGGTGCGCTCGGTGGGCGGGTAGGTGGCGGCGGGCTGCTGCGGCGGCTGGGTCCCCTGCATGACGCTCTCCATTGCACTAGTGCATAATTGATTTTGTGCTAGGAGAGTATCGGATCAGTGGGCGGCGCGCAGCGGAGATTTCCGCGAGCATCGAGCGCGCGGTCGGGGAGGGCGCGCTGCCTCCCGGTGAACCGCTGCCTCCCCTGCGGGAGCTGGCGGCGCGGCTGGGGGTGAACCCGAACACCGTCGCGGCCGCGTACCGGACCCTGCGGGAGCGCGGGGTCATCGAGACCGCGGGCCGGCGGGGGAGCAGGGTGCGGCCCAAGCCGGCCACCACGGCGCGCGATGCCGTCCGGGTGGAGGTGCCGGAGGGTGTGCGGGACGTGTCCGACGGCAATCCGGACCCCGCGCTGCTGCCCCCGCTGGCCGAGGCGTTCGCCGCGGCGGCCGGGCTCGGCGACCGGGAGCCGGTGCTCTACGGGCACTCCCCGGTGGAGCCCGGACTCGCGCGCCTCGCACGGGCCGGGCTGGACGCCGACGGGGTGCCGGACGGGCCCGTCGCCGTCACCTCCGGCGCGCTGGACGCCCTGGAGCGGGTGCTCGCGGCGCACCTCAGGCCCGGGGACGCCGTCGCGGTGGAGGACCCCGGGTGGGGGAGCGTGCTGGACCTGGTCCCGGCGCTCGGGCTGCGCACCGTCCCCGTCGGCGTCGACGACGACGGACCGCTCCCCGACGACGTACGGCACGCCCTGGCGGGCGGGGCCCGGGCGCTGATCGTCACGGACCGCGCGCAGAACCCGACCGGCGCCGCGCTGAGCGCCGCACGCGCGCGTGCCCTGCGGTCGGTGCTGGCCGACCACCCGGAGACGCTGCTGGTCGAGGACGACCACGGCCATCACATCGTCGACCTCCCCCTGCACCCCCTCGCCGGCACCACCCGCAACTGGGCCTTCGTACGCTCGGCGGCCAAGGCCTACGGCCCCGACCTGCGGCTCGCGGTGCTCACCGGGGACGCCGTCACGCTCGACCGGGTGCGCGGACGGCAGCGCCTCGGGCCCGGCTGGGTCAGCAGGGTCGTCCAGCGCGCGGTGGTGCGGCTGTGGACCGACGGCGCGGTGGACCCGGCGGCCGTGGCGGCGGCCTACGGGCGGCGCCGGGACGCGCTGATCGGGGCGCTCGCCCGGCGCGGGGTCACGGCGCACGGGCGCAGCGGCATGAACGTGTGGGTGCCCGTCCCGGACGAGACCGGCGTCGTCGCCCGGCTGCTGCACGCCGGCTGGGCGGTGGCCCCCGGAGCCCGCTTCCGGACGAGCGCACCGCCGGGCGTCCGCGTCACCGTCTCGACGCTCACGGAGGACGAGACCGAGCTCCTGGGCGAGGCGATCGCCACGGCGCTCGGGCCGGCGGGGGAGCCGTCGAGGACGTACGTCTAGGGACGGGCCGACGGCCGGAGCGGGGCGCCGGGGATCCGGGCCGGCGGCCGGAGCGGGGTGTGGTTACGCCGTCCTCCTCGGCCTGACCTGGGTGAGCGCCGCGCCCGCCAGCACGATCACCGCGCCTATGGGGGTCGACCAGGTCAGCGTCTCGCCGAGGATCACGACGCCCGCCGCGGCGGCGATCACCGGGACGAAGTACGTGACCATCTGGCCGGTCGTCGGGCCGACCTCGGCGACCAGGCCGTACTGGATGAGCACCGCCAGCCCCGTGCCCAGCGTCCCCAGTGCCGCGACCGCCAGCAGCGGCCCGACGGCGAATTCGGTCGGCAGAGTGGTGAACAGCGGTGTCACCACGGCCAGTTGGAGCGTGGCGAGCAGCAGCTGACCACTGGTCAGGGACAGGTTCGAGTGGCTGCTGCCCGCCAGGGTGCGGCGGACGTATATCCAGCCGACGGGGTAGCTCAGCGAGGCCAGCAGGGCCAGCGCCGTGCCGCGGGCGTCCAGGCCCTCGAAGCCCTGCCAGGCGCCCAGCACGGTCAGCACCCCGAGGAAGCCCAGGCCCAGCCCCGCCACCCGCACCCGGGTGGGACGGTCCTCGGAGAGGGCGACCAGGGACAGGGCCATGCCCCACAGCGGCGAGGTCGCGTTGCAGATGCCCGCCAGCGTCGACGGGATGGTGAGCTCCGCGAACGCGAACAGCGAGAAGGGCAGCGCGTTCAGCAGGAATCCGGCGACCGCGAGATGACCCCAGGTGCGCGCACCGCGCGGCAGCCGTTCCCTCCGCACCGCCATCGCGACCGCGAGCACGGCGGTCCCGAAGGCCAGTCGGCCGAGCGTGACCTGGAAGGGGGCGTAGCCCTGGGTGCCGACCTTGATGAGGAGGAAGCTGAAGCCCCAGATCAGGGACAGCGCGCCGAAGCGGAGCCGCCAGTCCAGGCGGGGGCGGGCGCCGTCCGGGGCGGGGCCGGCCCGGCCCGGCGCGGTGGGGCTCGGCGTGGTGGTGGTCGCGGTGACGCTGCTCATGCACGCAACGATGCTGGATAGGATCTCGTAGCACAATCGAGATTTCGCACCCGGTATCTCGTAGCATCGCTTACATGTTGAACCTGGAGCGCCTGCGCACCCTCGACGCCCTCGCCCGGCACGGCTCGGTCAGCGGTGCGGCCGAGGGTCTGCACATCACGACCTCGGCCGTCTCGCAGCAGATGTCCAAGCTGGAGCGCGAGGTCGGCCAGCGGCTGCTCGCCAAGAACGGGCGAGGCGTCCGGCTCACGGACGCGGGCCGGCTGCTCGCCGAGCACGCCGCGCGCATCCTGTCCCAGGTGGAACTCGCCCAGTCCGATCTGGAGGCGCAACGCGGTCAGGTCGCCGGCGAGTTGCGCGTCGCGGCGTTCCCGACCGCCGCACGGGGGCTGTTCCCCGTGGCGCTCGCGGACCTGCGCCGGCGGCATCCCGCGCTGCGCGTGCGCTCCCGCGAGCTGGAACCGGAGCGGGGCATCGCGGGTGTGGTGCGCGGGGACCTCGACCTCGCGGTGGTGCTCGACTGGTACAACAAACCGATGCCGCTGCCCGACGGCCTGGTCAAGGCGCTCGTCCTGGACGACCCGGCCGATGTGGCGCTCCCGGTCGGCCACCGGCTCGCGGACCGCGACGAGGTGGACCTCGCCGAGTTCGCCGATGACGAGTGGATCACCTGGGGCGAGGGCGAGTTCTGCCACGAATGGCTGATGTTCACGCTGCGTTCGAAGGGCATCGAGCCGATCGTCGGCCACCGCGCCGCCGAGAGCCACACCCAGCTCGCCCTGGTCGCCGCGGGACTCGGCGTCTGCATCGCCCCGCTGCTCGGCCGCGATCCGCTGCCCGACGGGGTGGTGACCCTGCCGCTCAGGCAGCGCATGCGGCGGCACGTGTTCGTCGTCTGGCGCGCGGACGCCGACCGCCGCCCCTCGGTTCGCGCGGCGGTGCAGGCGTTGCGGGAGGCCGGGGAGAGCGTGGGCGCGGCCGGGGAGAACACAGGACGCGCGGTGAGCGGCGGGGTGGCCGGCGCCCCGCCCACCGCCGAGCCGCCCGCTACCGGAGCGTCCGCAGCTTCCTGAAGTCCCAGGACACGATCTTCTCCGGCGTCAGCCGCATCCAGGCGTGCCGGCCGTCGTGGGGCAGCTCGTCCAGGCCGAAGTTCTTGCGGGCGAACAGGGTCTCGGGGACGTCGAGTTCCGCACACAGCTCGCCGGTGCGCGGGATCTCGCCCACGAACTCCACCCGCCCGGACAGCTCCGCGCCGCGCAGTTCGTCGTACTCCTCGCCCGTGTCCACCACGATCGCCACCCGGGGGTCCCGGCGCAGGTCCGCCCAGCGTTTGCTGCGGACGACCGAGTACAGCCACAGCGAGGTGCCGTCCCAGGCGAACCAGAGCGTGCTGACGTGCGGTGCGCCGTCGGCGGACACCGTGGCGACCCGGCAGGTGCGCTGGCCGGTGAGGAAATCGTCCAGCTCACCCGGCGTCATCATGATCCTCCGGCCCCGGCGCTGCGTGGCGGTCATGCGGTCCCTCTTCTCTCGCGTCGTGCCGGAGGGAGATCCTCTGACGCCACGTCACGTGGCGTCATGTCACGTCAGGAAAGGATGAGTCGTCCTCCCTCCCCGCGCAATGGCGGGGCGCCTGTCGCAGCGCCCGCTCAGGCGAGGGTGATCGAGTCACCGCTGACGGTGATCTGCACGGAGGGCAGCGGCTCGGTCGCCGGACCGCTCTGCACGCTGCCGTCGGCGATGGAGAAATTGCTGTTGTGGCAGGGGCAGTTGATGACCCCGTCGGCGACGCTCTTCACCGCGCACCCCTGATGGGTGCAGGTCGCCGAGAACGCCTTGAACTCGCCCGCCGTCGGTTGCGTGACCACCACCTTGCGGTCGGCGAAGACCTTCCCGCCGCCCTCGGGGATGTCGGCGGTCGCGGCGAGCGCGGCACCGGCGGCGGCGTTGTCGCCGTCCGGGCCGCCGCTGCTCGTGCCGCCGTCGCCCTGCGAACCGCCGGCGGAGCCGGAGTCCACGGAGGACGACGCGCCGTCGTCGGAACCCCCGCACGCGGTCAGCGCGACGGCGAGGCCCGCCGCTCCGGCCGCCGCCACGACGGTCCGACGGGCCGGTCCCGTGGGGGCACCGCCCCGCTCGAGCGAAGCCGGGAGCCTGGGGGAGGGCTGAAACGATGCGTTGTTCATGCCGGTGTCCCTTCCGGGAGGACGCGTGATCTGTGGAGGGGTACGGTCGGCGGGCCCACGCCGTTCAGGCGCTGCCGAGAGCTTGTCCTGCCCGAGACCGGGCCGGCGTACACCACGGCTGCCGTCTCACCGCCGGGACTGGTGGCCACGGAGGGACTGACAGGCGGGTCCGAGGATCTCGGTGCCGCCCAGCCGGAGGGGACCGCGCGGGTGCCCGGTGCCGCCCCCGCGGACGGGGTCAGCTCGTGGCGCCGTCCTTCGCGGCGAGCACGATCTGGGTTTGGGTGGTCTGTCCCACGAGCCGGTCCTCGTCGTCCCGCAGGTCGGTCTGTACGACGACGAGGGTGCCGCCGACGTGCAGGGGCCGGGCCGTGGCGCGGACTCGCCCGGAGGCCACTCCCCGCAGGAAGTTGGTCTTGGACTCCACCGTGGACGTCCCGGCGCCCGGCGGGAGGTTGAGGTAGGCGCAGACGGCGCCGACGGAGTCGGCCAGCGCCATCAGGGCCCCGCCGTGCAGGACACCACCCGCGGTGCAGGCATCCGGGGACCAGGACAGACTGCCCACGGTCCGGTCGGGGGCGGCCTCGTGGAGTTCGATGCCCAGTCGCGTCGCGAAGGGCATCGCCGCCAGAAGGCCGGCGGGGCTGGGGGCTGCCGTCTCGGAAGGGGACATGGCGTGCTGCCTTTCGGGTACGGGTACGCGTTCTCGGGCACGTGGCGGCGATCACACGGCGTGCCGGCCGCCAGTGTTCCAGTCCCCGTCGAGGGGGTTGAATCAAGCGGGTGGGAATGCGCCACGGCCGCGTCGCGGGTGCCGCGCCCGTCGCGTACGGCCGCGGTGTCGCCCCATCCGCTCACGGTCGGGTGGTGGCCGGATCGATCCGGGCGTCTCCGGCGACGGCGCAGCGGCCCACGCCGTACGGATGGTGCGCGGCATCGGAATCCGGGGCGCGTTCCAGGGAGCGCCTGAGGCCGGTGCCGACGAAGACGCCCGCCGGGAAGGAGCGGCCGCCGACGACGCCCCAGGGCTGACCGTGGCCGACTCCCCGGAACGCGGGGTCCGGGGAGGTCGTGGATTGCAAGGTCAAGAGATCACGTAACCTGGGGAAATGCTGACCGAGGTCACCGCCACCCGCTACATCACCCCCCTGCGCGAGGGCGGTTCGCTGCCGGGGCTGATCGAGGCCGACGACCTCGGGACCTACGTCCTGAAGTTCACCGGCGCGGGACAGGGCCGCAAGACGCTGGTCGCCGAAGTGGTCTGCGGGGAGCTCGCCCGCCGGCTGGGGCTGAGGGTGCCGCGCCTGGTCACCGTCGAACTCGACCCCGTGCTGGGGCTCGGCGAGCCCGACCAGGAGGTGCAGGAGCTGCTGAAGTCCAGCGGCGGCACCAACCTCGGCATGGACTTCCTCTCCGGCGCCCTCGGCTTCGACCCGCTCGCCTTCGAGGTGAGCCCCGAGGAGGCCGGGCGGATCGTCTGGTTCGACGCGCTGGTGAACAACGTCGACCGCTCCTGGCGCAACCCCAACCTGCTCCGCCTGCGTGGTGAGCTCTGGCTCGTCGACCACGGGGCGACCATGATCTGGCACCACAACTGGCCCGGCGCCCCGAGCTCCGCCGCGCGCCCCTACGACGCCTCCGACCACGCCCTGAGGTCCTTCGCGCCGGACGTGGCCGCCGCCGCCGCGGAACTGGCGCCGCGGGTCACCGAGGACCTGCTCGCCGAGGTCACCGCGGAGATCCCCGACGTGTGGCTGACCGACGAGCCCGGCTTCGACACGCCGGACGAACTCCGGCGGGCCTACGCGCGGCCGCTGCTCGCCCGCGCGGCCACCGTCCACCAGCGCATCCACGGCCTCGAGGGGGACCAGTGAGCGACCGGCACGTCTTCGAGTACGCGCTGCTGCGGGTGGTACCGCGCGTCGAACGCGGTGAGTGCGTCAACGCGGGGGTGCTCGTGTACTGCCGCCCCAAGTCGTTCGTCGCGGCCCGCACCCACCTCGACGAGTCACGGCTGCTGGCCCTCGACCCGGAGATCGACCTGCCCGGCGTCCGGGCCGCGCTGCGCGCCGTCGAGGGCGTCTGCGCGGGCGGTGACGCGGCGGGACAGGCCGCGCACGACGATGCCGGGCGCCGCTTCCGCTGGCTGATCGCGCCCCGCTCCACCATCGTCCAGCCGGGGCCCGTGCACACCGGGCTCACCGCCGATCCGGCGGCGGAGGTGGAACGGCTGCTCGACCTGCTCGTGCGCTGACCCGGCCGGCCCCGCGGCGGGGACGCTGCCCGGCCGTCACGGCCGGCGGCGCTTCACCAGGTACGCGGTCGCGAGGAGGGCGCCCGTCACGAACGTCGCGCCGATTCCCACGTCCCAGCCGCTCGGTCCGGTGTCCGACGAGCCGCCCGTGCCGCCCTGCACGCCGCGCGTCGGCGCGGCGGTGGCGGGAGTCGCCGGCGCGGTGGGGGGAGGAGTGGGGGTCGCCGTTCCGGGCGCAGGGGCGGGGCTCGTGAGCCTGGCCGGAAGGGTCGTGGGCGCCGTCGGGCCGGCGGGGGTGGGTGTCCGGGGCCGGGCGGTGGACGAGGTGAGGCCGCGCCGGGGAAGTTCCTCGCAGGCCACTCCGTCGTCCGGCCCCTGGTCCCCGTCGAGCCGGTGGGGGTCGCTCGGGTCCGTGCTGAGCAGGTTCTGCGCGTCCTCCTGGAAGGCGAAGTCGCGGCAGTCCAGGTCCCGGGCGTGAGCGGTGTCGGCCAACGGCACGAGCGCGGCGAGCGCGATCAGCGTGCCCAGGGCACCGGTGCGACGGCGCATGGAGCGCCTCCTTTCCGGCCACGGGTGGCTCACGCTTCGACGCTAGGGGCCGCCCGGTGCGGGGGCGCGCAGCGCTGGGCCGATCGGGTGCTGCGCGCGAGGGCCGGCACGGGACGGCGACGGGCGGGGCACGGTCCGCAGCGGAGCCGGCCGTACGGGGAATGGATCACACCCGCGCGGCGTGCCGTTGACACCGGGTGCCAGGGCTTCTAGCGTCACGTCTGCTGAAGGTACTAAGCGGTCGCTCATCCATGGAGCCCGGCCGCAGGAGCCGCATCCCAAGGGCGAGGAGAAGCAGCAATGTCCACCACTGAGCAGCGGGTCGCGGTCGTCACCGGCGCCGCGCGCGGCATCGGCGCCGCCACCGCCGTACGACTGGCCGCCGAGGGCCGCGCGGTCGCCGTGCTCGACCTCGACGAGGCCGCCTGCAAGGACACCGTCGAGAAGATCACCGCCGCCGGCGGCAAGGCCGTCGCGGTCGGCTGCGACGTCTCCGACGAGGCGCAGGTCGAGGCCGCCGTCGCGCGGATCGCGGACGAACTCGGCGCGCCGACGATCCTGGTCAACAACGCGGGCGTGCTGCGCGACAACCTGCTGTTCAAGATGAGCGTCTCCGACTGGGACACCGTCATGAACGTGCACCTGCGCGGCGCCTTCCTGATGTCCCGGGCCTGTCAGAAGCACATGGTGGACGCGGGCTTCGGCCGGATCGTCAACCTGTCCTCCTCCTCCGCGCTCGGCAACCGCGGCCAGGTCAACTACTCCGCCGCCAAGGCGGGTCTGCAGGGCTTCACCAAGACCCTCGCCAAGGAACTCGGCAAGTTCGGCGTCACCGCCAACGCCGTCGCCCCCGGCTTCATCGCCACCGAGATGACCAAGGCAACCGCCGACCGCGTCGGCATGGGCTTCGAGGACTTCAAGGCCGCCGCCGCCACCCAGATCCCGGTGAACCGCGTCGGCGAGCCCGAGGACATCGCCAACGCCATCGCCTTCTTCACCGGCGAGGCGGCCGGCTTCGTCTCCGGCCAGGTCCTGTACGTGGCCGGCGGACCGCTCGACTAAGGAATACGGAACATGACTTCAGTGGAGCTTTCGGGCAAGGTCGCCCTGATCACCGGTGCCAGCCGCGGCATCGGCTACGGCGTCGCCGAGGCGCTGGTCGCGCGCGGCGACCGCGTCTGCATCACCGGCCGCAACGAGGACGCCCTCAAGGAGGCCGTCGAGAAGCTCGGCGCCGACCGTGCCGTGTACGCCGTCGGCAAGGCGCACGACGAGGCCCACCAGGCCGCCGCCGTGGAGCGCGCGATGGAGGCCTTCGGCCGCGTCGACCATCTGGTCAACAACGCCGGAACCAACCCGGTGTTCGGGCCGATCGCCGACCTCGACCTGAATGTCGCGCGCAAGGTGTTCGAGACCAACGTGGTCTCGGCGCTCGGCTTCGCCCAGCGCACCTGGCACGCCTGGCAGAAGGACAACGGCGGCGCGATCGTCAACATCGCCTCCGTCGCGGGCCTCGCGCCCTCGCCCTTCATCGGCGCCTACGGCGTCAGCAAGGCCGCGCTGATCAACCTGACCGTGCAGCTCGCGCACGAGTTCGCGCCCAAGGTGCGGGTCAACGCCATCGCCCCGGCCGTGGTGAAGACCAAGTTCGCCCAGGCACTGTACGAGGGCCGGGAGGCGGAGGCCGCCGCGGCCTACCCGCTGGGCCGGCTCGGCGTGCCGTCCGACATCGGCGGCGCGGCCGCGTTCCTCACCTCGGAGCAGTCGGACTGGGTCACCGGTCAGACCCTGGTCGTCGACGGCGGCATCTTCCTGAACGCCGGCGTGGCCTGACCTCCTCGCCCCTCGCACACCCGCGCGGCCCGACGTGCGGCGGTACCGGCACGGGCGTCCGTTGACGGAAACGGCGCCCGTGCCGGCGTTCCGGGGCGTCGGGACACGCTGACAACGTAGTCAGCGACAGGTTGATCTCAAGGGCTGTACAGGGGAGGTCCACCGGGCGGGACACTGCGGTAAGGTCTGCCGACCCTTGGTATGGCAGATCGAGGAGCGTGCGCGTGTTCAAGCGGAACCGATGCCTGCGGCGGGTGGCGGCCATCGCGTCCATATCGTCCTTGGTGACCGGTTGCGGCGTCCTGTCGTCCGGCACCCCGGAGGACGAGGGCCCCATCGTCATAGGAACCACCAGCTCCCCCAGCACGCTGGATCCTGCCGCCTCCTGGGACAGTTCCTGGGAGCTGTTCCGCAACATCTACCAGACGCTGTTGAGCTACCCCGTCGGCGCGAGCACGCCCCAGCCGGACGCCGCCAAGAGCTGCGAGTTCTCCGACAGTTCCAACCAGGTGTTCCGCTGCCAGCTGCGCGAGGGCCTGAAGTTCTCCGACGGCGGCACGCTCGACGCCAAGGCCGTCAAGCACTCCATCGACCGGGTCCGCGAGATCAAGGTCAACGGTGGCCCCGCCGGTCTGCTGGGCAGCCTCGAACGGGTACAGGCACCGAGCGAGCGCGAGGTGGTCTTCTACCTCAACAAGCCCGACGCCACCTTCCCGTTCGTGCTCGCCACACCCGCCATGTCGATCGTCGACCCCGACACCTACCCGGCCGACGCCCTGCGCGAGGACGGCGGCGTCGTCGGTTCCGGGCCGTACACCCTCCGGTCGTACGAGGAGGGCAAGGAGGCCGAACTCGTCCGCAACGACCGCTACAAGGGCTACGCCGAGCGCCGGAACAACGCGGTGACCATCCGCTACTTCCAGGACTCCGGCACCATGGTCAAGGCGCTGCGGGACGAGCAGGTCGACCTGACCTACCGCGGTCTGGCCGCCGGTGACGTCGTCGACCTCCAGGGCAGGACCTCCAAGGAGGAGGAGATCCAGCTGGTCGAGGGCACCGGGACCGACATCAACTACCTGGTGTTCAACCCGAAGGACCCGTGGGCCGGCAAGAAGGCGGTGCGCCGGGCCGTCGCCCAGATCGTCGACCGCGCGGCGATCGCGCACAAGGTCTACAAGGACACGGTCGACCCGCTGTACTCCATGGTCCCCAAGGGCCTGACCGGTCACACCACCGGCTTCTTCGACGACTACGGCGACCCCAGCGTCGACAAGGCCCGGCAGATCCTCACCTCGGAGGGCATCACCGAGCCGGTCCCGCTCACCCTCTGGTACACCACGGACCGCTACGGCTCCGAGACCGCGCTGGAGTTCAAGGAGCTCGAGCGCCAGCTGGAGGCCTCCGGGCTGTTCGACGTCACCCTCAAGAGCCGCCCCTGGAAGACGTACGTCGAGGGCTACCAGAAGGGCGAGTACCCGGTGTTCGGGCGTGGCTGGTTCCCCGACTTCCCGGACGCGGACAACTTCATCGCCCCGTTCGTCGGCAAGCAGAACGCGCTCGGCACACCCTACGAGGCCACCAAGATCACGAACGATCTGCTGCCCAGTTCCCGTCGCGAGAGCGACCGCGGCAACGTGGTGAAGCAGTTCGAGGAGGCCCAGCAGATCCTCGTCGACGACGTACGGCTGCTGCCGCTGTGGCAGGGTCGGCAGTACGTGGCCGCGAGCCGGGACATCTCGGGGGCGGAGCGGGCGCTGGACCCGTCCACGATCATGATGATGTGGGAACTCTCCCGGAAGACCAGCTGGTAGGACCGGTACGGCCGTCCGCGGGGCCGGCTGTCAGTGGTCGCCTGTAGGTTCTGAGGCCTGGAAGTGACCGCACACGTGAGGACAATGACGTGACCGACATCGCCATGCTGCCCGAGTCCTGGCGCGGGGTTCTGGGCGACGAACTGCAGCAGCCCTACTTCAAGGAGCTGACCGAGTTCGTCGAGGAGGAGCGGGCGAAGGGTCCCGTCTACCCGCCCCGCGAGGAGGTCTTCGCGGCGCTGGACGCCACGCCGTACGACAAGGTGAAGGTCCTCGTCCTCGGCCAGGACCCCTACCACGGCGAGGGGCAGGGGCACGGCCTGTGCTTCTCGGTCCGGCCCGGGGTGCGGATCCCGCCGTCACTGCGGAACATCTACAAGGAGATGCACGCGGAGCTGGGCACGCCCGTTCCGGACAACGGCTATCTGATGCCGTGGGCCGAGCAGGGCGTGCTGCTGCTCAACGCGGTGCTCACGGTCCGCGGCGGCGAGGCCAACTCGCACAAGGGCCGCGGCTGGGAGAAGTTCACCGACGCCGTCATCCGCGCGGTGGCCGACCGTCCCGACCCGGCGGTCTTCGTGCTGTGGGGGAACTACGCGCAGAAGAAGCTGCCGCTGATCGACGAGACCCGGCACGCGGTGGTCAAGGGCGCACACCCCTCACCGCTGTCGGCGAAGAAGTTCTTCGGCTCCCGTCCGTTCACCCAGATCAACGAGGCGGTGGCCGCGCAGGGCCACGAGCCGATCGACTGGACCATCCCGAACCTGGGTTGACGCCTCCTGGGGGTGCGGGCCGGTCCACCGGATCCCGCACCCGGCCGCCCGGGGTGCCACGGAGCGGCTTGCCCGGTATCGGCCCCGCCTGCCGTTAGCGTCGGGTGCGACAGCCGGCGAGCGGTGCGGAGGGCGTGGTGGCGGAGCGACAGGGGCAGGCGGCGCCGGATGCCGTGCTGACACGGATCGGGCAGGTCGTGATGCTGCACCACGCGGGCGACCGCGAGGAGGCCCGGCACCGCCTCCTCGTCCTGTGGGCGGAGATCGGCGCGCACGGCGACCCGCTGCACCGCTGCACCCTGGCCCACTACCTCGCCGACACCCAGGACGACCCCGAGAACGAACTGGCCTGGGACCTGCGGGCGCTGACGGCGGCGGAGGAGGCCGTCGGGGACCGGTCCGCCGGGTACGAAGGATCCCCCGCCGTGCGGGCCCTCTACCCGTCGCTGCACCTGAACCTGGCCGCCGACTACGCCCGCCTCGGCCGCCCCGACGCCGCCCGCACCCATCTCCACCGGGCCCGGGGCGCGGCCCGCACCCTCGCCGATGACAGCTACGGCGAGGGCGTGCGGGCCGCCATCCGGCGGCTGGAGCTCCGGCTGGGCGAGGACGGGCCGCCCGGCGGGTGGGGGCCGCCGAGGCAGCGTCCCTAGGTCTTGTCGTCGGCCTCCCGCCTGTCCGGTGGCGTCCGGTGTCCGGCGTGCGGGGGTCCGGCGACGGGCCTGGTGCGTCGGCGAGGGCGGCCGCCCGCCTTCGCCGGCGGCCGGATCAGCCTCCGTACGCCTCCTGGCAGATGGTCGCCTCCGGACTGTCCGGGTGCCAGCCGCCGTATGTCCTGCCCAGCTCGCACAGACCCGCACCGCCGCCGTTGCCGCGGCGCGTCGACTCCGGAACCTCGGGGAGAACCCTGGGCCGTTGCGGGGGGTTGGACGCCTTCGGCTGCGGGCGGGCCGGCCGGGCCTGCCCGTTCCGGTCGCCGGGCGGTGCCTTCCGCTCCGGTGCGGTGGCGGTGGGGACGGCGCGGCGCGACGGGGCCTCGGGCGCCTTCGTGGGCCGGGACGGGTCGACCATCTCCAGGGCCTCGCGCGCCGGTGCCTGCACGACCGGACGCCCCTCGGACGGCTGGGACGGTGCCGCCGGGCGGCCGGACACGGGAGGACGCTCGACCGTCACGCAGCCCGAGAGGGCCGAGACAGCCACGGTCAGCAGAAGCGTTGCTGTGGTCGTCTTTCGATGCACCCGCGCCACTTTGCTGGTTCGGGCCGCCCGGGGGACGGCGGACAGGCGGAGCATGCCCCGCACGGGTGATCTCCGGCCCCGTACGGGGGGCCGTGAGCGTGCCGTGGGTGACGTCAGTCGCCGGTGGCGCCGTCGAGCCGCTCGCGGATCAGGTCGGCGTGGCCGTTGTGACGCGCGTACTCCTCGATCATGTGGGTGTAGATCCAGCGCAGGCTGAAGGGCTCACCGCCGGACCCGCTCCGGCCCCTGGACAGGTCGCCCAGGGCGAAGCCGGCCGCGTTGCGCCGGGCGATGTCTATCTCGGCCTGCCAGGTGGCCTGTGCCTCCTGCCAGGTGTCCGCGTCGGTGAGACGGAACTCGCCGTCCGGATCGGCCTCGCTGCAGTAGATCCAGTCGGCGTCGTCGTCCACGAGCACCCTGCGGAACCAGGCCCGTTCCACCTCCGCCATGTGCCGCACCAGCCCCATCAGCGACAGCACGGACGGCTCGACGGAGGCCGTGCGCACCTGCTCGTCGGTCAGGCCCTCGCACTTCCGGGCGAGGGTGCACCGGTGGTAGTCGAGCCAGCCCTCCAGCATGGTGCGTTCGTCGGCGTTCCGGTCGGGTTCGCGGCGCTCGGTCGTCATGAGGGCATCCTCTCCCACTCCCGCCCCTGCTCACCAGGTGTTTCGAGGCAGGCCGAGCATCCCGGCGAGCAACTCGCCCAGGTCCGAGCGCACCTCCGCGAGGCTCGGCACGCGCGTGCTGAAGGAGCCGGCCACGCAGGAGAACATCAGCCCGTCCGCCCAGGCGATCAGCGAGAGCGCGTGCCGGTCCGGTTCCGTGGAGCCGAGCCCGGTGACCAGGGCGGTGAGCTGGTCGCGGAAGCGGGCACCGGTCGCGTCGAAGTACGCCCGCAGTTCGGGGCGGCGGGTGGCCTCCAGGGCCAGCTCGTAACGGGCGAGGATGAGGTCGCGATGGCGGGTCAGCGCACGGTGGGTGGCCAGTGCCAGGGCGTCCACCAGGGAGCCGGCGCCGGCCCGCGGGTCCGGCATCTCGTGCAGTGCGAGGACACGTGCCTCCCGCTCGGCGAGCCGCCGCACCGCCAGTTCCAGCAGCGCCTGGCGGGTGCGCGCCAGGTTCGAGGTGGATCCCTGGGGGAGCCCGGCCGCCTGGTCGACCGCCCGGTGGGTGAGCCCGCGCATCCCGCGTTCGGCGAGCAGGGCGAGGGCGGCGTCGGCGACGAGGTCGGCGCGGGACGCGCCCGCGGTGCGTTCGGACATGGAGCTCAAACTACCTCCCGAACTACGGCTGTAGTACAGTCGGACCCGTACGTACACTACAGATGTAGTTACGGTGCGAGGAGGAGCCATGGGGCGAGTCGAGCGGGCGATCGTGATCGGCGGGGGGATCGGCGGCCTGACCGCGGCGGTCGCTCTGCACCGGCGCGGTGTGCGGGTGACGGTGCTGGAGCGGGCCGGCTCCCTGGAGCCGGTCGGCGCGGCCATCTCGCTGGCGCCCAACGCGCTGCGCGGGCTGGACGTCATCGGGCTCGGCGACGACATCCGTTCCCTGTCCGCCTGGCAGGGCGACGGAGGGCTGCGCACGCCGAGCGGCCGGTGGCTGTCCCGGTCCGGCGCCGCCGCGGCGGCGGAGCGTTTCGGCGGCCCCCTGGTCCTGCTCCACCGGGCCACCCTCGTCGACCACCTGGCCGCGCGGCTCCCGTCGGCCGCCGTCCGCACGGCCGCCGCCGCGCACGTCGTCGACCCCGGTGACCCCCAGGACCCCGGCCGTCCGGCCCGCGTCGGCACCCCCGACGGCGAGCTGGAGGCCGACCTGGTGGTGGCCGCCGACGGCATCCACTCCGCGGTGCGCCGCGGGCTCTTCCCGGACCACCCCGGACCCGTGTACTCCGGATTCACCACCTGGCGGATCGTGATCCCGCTGCCCGGCGTGGAGTTCGCCTCGCACGAGACCTGGGGCCGGGGCCGCATCTGGGGCACGCACCCGCTCAAGGACGGCCGGGTCTACGCCTACGCCGCCGCCGTGGTTCCCGCGGGGCGCCGCGCCCCCGACGACGAGAGGGCCGAACTGCTGCGGCTCTACGGCGACTGGCACGACCCGATCCCCGCCGTGCTGGCCGCCGCCCGCCCCGACGACGTGCTCCGCCACGACGTCCACCACATCACCGAGCCGCTGCCCGCCTACCACCGCGGCCGGGTGGCCCTGGTCGGCGACGCCGCGCACGCCATGCCGCCGACCCTCGGCCAGGGCGGCAACCAGGCCATCGAGGACGCGATCACCCTCGCCCACCACTTCGAAGACCTGCCCGCCTACACCGCGGCCCGGCTGCCCCGCACCACCGCGATCGCCCGCCGGGCCGTCAAGGTGGCCCGCCTGAACATGATGACCAACCGGGCCGGCATCGCCGTACGCGACAACGCGGTCGCCGCGCTGTCGAAGGCCGGACCCGCGCTGTTCCTGCGCGGCTTCGACGGGATCGCCGACTGGCGGCCGCCCGGGGGCACCGCCCGCTCGAGCGAAGCCGGGAGCGGGGGAAGCCGTATGCTCGCAGCGGACCACGGCAGGCAATGGCCAGAGGAGGACACCCCGTGAAGGTCGGCTGCATCGGACTCGGCGACATCGCGCAGAAGGCCTACCTTCCGGTGCTCGCCGTCCAGCCCGGTGTCGAACTGCACCTGCAGACCCGCACCCCCGCCACCCTCGACCGGGTCGCCGACAGCCTCCACCTCCCGCCCGGGCAGCGCCACGCGGACCTCGCCGCGCTGCTCGCCCAGGACCTCGACGCCGCCTTCGTGCACGCACCGACGCAGGTCCACCCGGAGATCGTGACGCGTCTCCTGGAGGCGGGCGTCCCGACGTACGTCGACAAGCCGCTCGCCTACGAACTCGACGACTCCGCGCGGCTCGTGGCACTCGCCGAGGAACGCGGCACGAGCCTCGCGGTCGGCTTCAACCGGCGCTTCGCCCCGGGCTACGCCCAGTGCGCCGACCATCCGCGCGAACTGATCCTGATGCAGAAGAACCGGATCGGACTGCCGGAGGAGCCGCGCACGATGATCCTCGACGACTTCATCCACGTCGTCGACACCCTGCGCTTCCTGGTGCCCGGCCCGGTCGACGACGTGACCGTGCGCGCCCGCACCGAGGAGGGGCTGCTGCACCACGTGGTGCTCCAGCTCGCCGGGGACGGCTTCACCGCGCTCGGCGTGATGAACCGGCTCAGCGGATCGGCCGAGGAGATCCTCGAGGTCTCCGGGCAGGACACCAAGCGTCAGGTGGTCAACCTCGCCGAGGTGATCGACCACAAGGGCCAGCCGACCGTGCGCCGGCGCGGCGACTGGGTGCCGGTGTCCCGGCAGCGCGGCATCGAGCAGGCGGCGCTCGCCTTCCTGGACGCGGTGCGCGCGGGCAGGGTGCTCAGCGCCCGGGACGCGCTGGCGACCCATGAGCTGTGCGAGCGGGTGGTACGCGCCGTTCACGAGCGCTCCGCCCGAGGCGCGACGCCTCGGTGACGCCCCAGGCGGCCAGGACCAGCAGCGCGGCGTGCAGCGGCCAGTCGCCGAAGCGGACGTAGGGCGTGGTGCCGTGCGCCAGCGGGATCTCGTACACCTGCGCGGCGCCGGTGTCCGTGCCGAGCCGCGGGCCGACGCGCTCCCCGCTCGGACCGTACACGGCGGAGACGCCCGTCAGGGTCGCGTGCACCATCGGACGGCCGGTCTCGGCTGCGCGCAGCGCGGCGAGCGAGGCATGCTGCCCGGGAGCCCAGCTCTGCTGGAACGTCGACGTGGAGGACTGGGCGAGCAGGACGTCGGCGCCGTCCCCCGCGAGACGCCGGCTCATGTCGGGGAACGCGGTCTCGAAGCACACCATCGGGCCGATCCGCACTCCGTCGGCGGTGTTCATCACCACCTGCCGCGAGCCGCGCCTGCGGTCCTCGGCGGCCGCCTCGCCGACGGAGGTCGCCCAGCCCAGCAGGGAGCGGGCCGGGATGTACTCGCCGAACGGGACCAGCCGCATCTTGTCGTACCGATCGCCGGTCGGGCCGTCCGGGCCGACCAGCACCGAGCTCTTGTAGATACCGGGTTTGTCGGAGCGCCGGGCGTCCACGTTGACCAGGATCTCGGCGCCCGTCTCGCGGGACAGGGCCGCGAGCCGCCGCGCGAGGTCGGGCCGGTCCCCGAGGTCGAAGCCGACGCTGCTCTCGCCCCAGACGACCAGCCCGACGTCCTGGCCGACGAGTTCACGGGTGAGCCGCTCCTCGCGGTCGAACCGGCGGTCGGCGCTGTCGGGCCCGGAGACCACGCCCGGCTGCACGACCGCGATCCTGACCCGGCCGTCGGTGTCCGGCCGGGGCGACCACACCCACGCGGCGCAGGCCGCCGTGGCCGTGGCGGCCAGCCCCGCCACGGCGGGCACGCGGGCCTGCCGGAGCGCGACGAGCACGGCCACGGCGACGTTCAGCGCCACCACCAGGAAGCTGGTCAGCCAGATCCCGCCGACCGACGCCAGCCGCAGGGCGGCCTCCACCTGCCACTGGCTCGCACCGAGCACCCCCCAGGGGCCGCCGAGCCCCTGCCAGGAGCGGACGAGCTCGACGGCCAGCCAGCCCGACGGCAGCACGACGAGCGCCGCCAGGACCCGGCCCCGGGACGGAACCCCGCCGAGCATGCGCCGCACCAGCCAGCCCCAGGGCGCCCACAGCGCGCCGAGCAGGGCGGCGATGACGAACGTGAACACGTGCAGGTTCGGCAGCAGCCAGTGGTGCATGACCAGCATGAAGCCGAACCCGCCCCACCAGCCGTCGCAGGCCGCCCGCCTCCCCGTCGGCGCGGTGCGGGCCAGCAGGATCCAGGGGACCAGGGCGACGTAGGCGAACCACCACAGGGACGGGGCGGGGAAGGCCAGGACGGGCAGGGCACCCACGACCGCGGCGACGGCCGAGCGCCGCCACGGGGAGGTGAGCCGGTGGCCGAGCGTATCCATGGCGCCTCTCTACCCTGTGGTGCCACCAGTGTGCGTCCCGGAGACGATCCGGGACAGCGCGTGCCGGCTCAGTTGACCACAGGAGCCGTCCACGGGCCGGGAAGGCTGCGCCACTTCTCCCGCACGACCACCTCGCTCAGCCGCCAGCCGTCGTCCGTGCGCAGCACGGCGAACGCGTACCGGCCGCCGCACACGAAGTCCGGCGCGGCGGGTCCGCCGTCCTGCCCGGTGCGGCCCATCGGGCTCACGTAGTCGGCCTGCACCTGTGCCGTGTCGCCGGTGTCCTGCTCCCGGACGCCGAACCGCAGCCGCCGGTTGACGATCAGGTGCTGCCGCACGGGAAACCCCTCCAGGTGCTCCGCGAGCCACCCGGCCACCTCTCCGGCGCTCCCCTCGATCCCGCCGGCCGAGCGGTAGTCCGCCCGCCCCTTCGCCGTGAACAGCCCTCGGTACGCCTCCCAGTCACCGTCGTCCACGGCCACCGCGTACTCGGTGACGAGCCCGTCGACGGCCAGCCGGTCCCTCACGGTCGCGAGCTCCACACGCTGCGTCATCGGCTCAGTCTTGGTCATCCGGCGGGCGGAGCCAAGGGGGCGTGCGCGGATATTCACCGGTCTTCGACGTGCGGTGGGGCCGAGGCCGGACGCCGTGAACGATCAGCCGACCGGCACGCGCCCCGGGTCCGGGGCGCGTGCCCGCCGCACCGGGGCCACCGTCACCGTCCACCAGGCCCACCGGCCGGAGACCGGCCGCGCCGCGGCACGCACCGGCCGTTTCCCGTCGTCCTGGAGCCGGGAGCGCATGGCCTGGGCCGTCAGGCTGCGTTCACCGTCCGCACGGGCAGGTGCTTGAACGCTGGGCCGCATCAATTCCGTTGGGCGAGCGTGCCGAAGCGTGGATCATGGAGCCGTGGTGAAGTGGACGAAGAAGGCGGCTCCGGCCGAGCGCTCGGAGCGTGAACCGGAGCTCTCGGCGTACCAGCGGGCGATGCGGAACCGGCTCCTCGCGGCCCCCGTGGTGCCGGCGCCCGAACCCTGGCGGTCCGTCGCCTTCGTCCCGGTCGGTGGGCTCCTCGGGATCGGCTTCGCCTCGCATCCCGACAGCGGCCACGATCTGGTGATGGTCGTCTCCCACGACGGTCATGGTCTCTTCGACGCCGTGACCGGGGAGAAGCTCGCCAGGGACCGCGACCCCGACCCCGAGGACAGCACCCCCGACGCGGCTGCCGACCTCTCCTGCCCCGGGCTCGGGCCGATCACCGGAAGCCGCGTGCGCATCGCGGGGCTCTTCGGCGGAGGGCTGCACACCACCACCGCGGACGGCTGGGCCCTGGAGGTCGTCACCCCGGCCTGGCCGAATGATCGTGTCCTGTTGTCCAGCGACGGCGGGCTGCCCCACGCCGGTCCGCACGGAGAGCGGTGGTGGCACATCTTTCACTCGTACTACTCCGAACTCCGCGCATTCGGTTTCTCGCCCTCCGGCCGGACCGTCGCCGTGGCGACGAGCAGTGACATCTCCCTGTGGACACGCGGGACGGACAGCGGCCGCTCCAGCGGCGCCGAGGCCTGACCGAACCGGACTGCGGGCCCGGTCCGACGGACGCCGGCACGGCGTGGTCCGGAACGACCCGTGTCCGCTCACAGCGGGAAAGCGTGGCGATGCGTGAAGCCGGCCTCCCGACAGCCGCGGACCGGCGGACGACCTCGGACGGGCCCCAGCCGGGGCGCACCGTCAAGGGGCCCGTGAACGCGGCTCGACCCGGGCGCCGGGCCGCGTGCACAGGCCCCGTCCGCGGCGGATCACCGGGCGTGGGGAAGATACGCCTGTCCCCGTGAGCCGGCGCGCCCGTTGTCCGAGGGCACGTGGGGGACGGCGGAGCCGGGATCGAAGCCCGCGAAGGCCAGGCCGATGACGAAACCCGCCACCTCCTCCAACTGGCGGACGCGACTCAGCGTTCCCAGAGCCGCCGGGACTCCGCCGACGTCACGGACCAGTTCGCCGACGACGTTCAACGCCGTCGCGTCGTCGCCGCACATCGCCACCGTCACCCGGGGCCGGCCGCCACCGGGCGGGCGCGTCCATTGGTCGGCGGGAAAGAGATGGAAAGCCTTCACGACCAGGGCCCCCGGAGCAAGCCCGGCGATCCGCCCCGCCATCGACTCGCCGTGTTCGGTGAGCAGAGCGCCGACACCATGCGTGACGGCGTTCGTGGGGTCGATCAACGGCATCCCCTCGAGCGCGCCGTCGGACGCGTCGACCGATTCCAGCATGTCCTCGACGCCGTCCCAGGACACGGCGAGGAGCACCGCATCGCGCCCAGTGACCGCCTCACGCGGCGCGACGGCGACCACTCCGTGGCCCAGCCGCTCGGCGAGCTTCTCCGCCTTGGCCCGCGACCGTCCGCCGATCGCCACCTCATGTCCTGCACGTGCCCAGCCCTCGCCGAGGGCCGCCGCCAGTGTCCCTGTTCCCAGGATCCCGATGTGCATCTGCCTGTGCCTCTCCCGTAGCGGTCGGTCGGGTGGCTACGGTAAGGAAGGCGTTACGCACCGATCGGTGCGTGACCGACGCGCGATGATGGGCGGCGAGATGACTGATCACGACGCCCACTGCTACGAGTCGGTCGCCGATTGCCGTCTGCGCGCGGCCACCGACCTCTTCGCCCATACCTGGGATCCCGTTGTGCTGGCGGCGCTTCGCGTGGGACCTCGCCGACGCCGCGAGCTGCGCGCCGCGATCGGCGGCCTCAGTGACAAGGTGCTGACCGACTCGTTGCACCGTCTGCTCGCGGGCGGACTGATCGAGCGCCACGCGCATGCCGAGGCGCCACCACGCGTCGACTACGCCCTGACCGGCTTGGGACAGAGCCTGGTCGAGGGCCCGATGACGGCGCTCGGACGCTGGGTGGTCGAGCACGGCGACGAACTCCTCGAAGCCCAGGAGGGCGGTGCCGCGGGAAGTCCGTGAACACGGCTCGGCGTGGATCGAGCCGTCGCTCCTGTGGATGACGTACCGCTGCGGCAGGCGCCCGCGCGGGTGCAGTGGGATCCGGAGCGGGATCCGCACCTCGATCCGCTGCCGTACCGCTCGCTCCGGCCGGGGCCCACGGGGGAGAGGAACCGGGCGGCCGGGCTCCTGGACGAAGAGCGGCCGTACCCCCTGGACGAGAATCTCCTCGCCCATCTGCGAGCCTAGGGATCTTCGGATCGGACCTTCTCCCGGGAGGAACTCATGAAACGTCTCATCACCGTGGTCACCGGCGGCAGCCGGGGGATCGGCGCCGCGACCTGTCTGCGGCTCGCGGCGGAGGGACACGACGTGGTGGTGGGGTACGTCCGGGACTCCGCCGCCGCCGAGGCGGTGGCGGAGGGGGTGCGGGCAGCGGGGGCGCGTGCCGTGACCGTGCAGGGGGACACCTCGGTCGAGGCGGACGTCGACCGGCTCTTCGAGGTGGCGGAGCGGGAGCTGGGGCCGGTGACGGGGCTGGTGAACAACGCGGCGGTGACCGGGCCGCTGGGGCGGTTCGCCGAGGTCGGCACCGCGACCCTGCGCCGGGTCGTGGACGTCAACCTCATGGGGCCGCTGCTGTGCGCGCGGCGGGCCGCGCAGCTCATGACACCCCGGGGCGAGGGGGTGATCGTGAACATCTCGTCCGGGGCCGCGACGCTGGGCAGCCCGAACGAGTACGTGCACTACGCGGCGACCAAGGCCGCGGTGGACACGCTGACGCTGGGGCTGGCCAAGGAGCTCGGTCCGGACGGCATCCGCGTCAACGCGGTCGCCCCGGGCGTGATCGACACGGAGATGCACGCCGCCATGGGCGCCCCGGACCGGGCCCGGCAGGTGGCGGGGACGATCCCGCTGCGGCGCGCCGGGCAGGCGGAGGAGATCGCGGCGGCCGTGGCGTGGCTGATGTCGCCGGACGCCTCGTACACCACGGGGGCGGTGCTGAGGGTGGCGGGCGGCCGCTGAGGCGTACCGCCGGAGGGCGGGAGGGTCAGGCCGCTTCGACGACCTCGCCGCGGACCGCCGCCGCCCACTCGACCACCAGCAGCTCGTACTCCTCGCGCTCCTGGGCCGACAGGGAGCCGCCCGCACGCAGCCACAGGGCGCGGATCTGCTCGTTGACCTCGGCGGCGGACCGCACGGAACCAGGGGTCGTTAAATCGAGGGACATGCGGACAAGCCTAGGGCCAGACACTGACAGTGCGCTACCGGACGGCTACGTGCCCCGCAAGGGACCGGTCAGTGCGCCGGCTCGCCGGCGTCAGGACTCAGCACACCCGCGCCGACCAGCACGATGATGACGATTCCCAGGATGATGCGGTACCAGACGAACGGCATGAAGCTCTTGGTCGAGATGAACTTCATGAACCAGGCGATCACGGCGTACCCGACCGCGAAGGCGATGATCGTCGCGAAGACCGTCGGTCCCCAGGAGACGTGCCCGCCCTCCGCGGCGTCCTTGAGCTCGAACAGGCCGGAGGCCAGCACCGCGGGGATGGCGAGCAGGAAGGAGTAGCGGGCCGCGGCCTCACGCCGGTACCCCATGAACAGGCCGCCGCTGATGGTGGCGCCGGAGCGGGAGACGCCCGGGATGAGGGCCATGGCCTGGCAGATGCCGTAGATCAGGCCGTCCTTGACGGTCAGGTCCTGGAGTTCCTTGCGCTGCTTGGCCGCGCGGTGCCGGCCGCCGCTCTCGTCCCGCGCCGCGAGGCGGTCGGCGACGCCGAGGACGATGCCCATGCCGATCAGCATCGCCGCGGTGAGCCGCAGATCGCGGAACGGACCCTCGATCTGTTCCTTGAGCGTCACCCCGAGCACACCGATCGGGATCGAGCCGACGATGACGAGCCAGCCCATGCGCGCGTCGTGGTCCCGGCGCATCTCCTTGTCCGTCAGCGAGCGGGTCCAGGCCGACAGGATCCGCCCGATGTCCTTGCGGAAGTAGATCAGCACCGCGGTCTCCGTGCCGATCTGGGTGATCGCGGTGAAGGCCGCGCCCGGGTCCTCCCAGCCGGAGAAGGCCGCGGTCAGCCGCAGGTGCGCGCTGGAGGAGACGGGGAGGAACTCGGTCAGCCCCTGGACGAGTCCGAGGATGAGGGATTCAAACCAAGACATGAGGTAGCGGAGTCCAAGTGCCGATCGTTCAACGGGCGATGGGCACACCGCACCGCGGCGTGCGGTGATCGATGATCGGGTGCGCCGAGGGGGAAGCGTAGCGCCCCAAGATGACGGGCTCCGCACAGGGGCTTCACGGCCCGCCGGAGTCCGGTGCCGGCCCGGACGGCGGCGGCTCAGACCGCCGCCGGGCCGCCCACCGTCCACCCCGGGGCCCGTGGACGGGGCGTCAGGTCCTCGTGGCGCACCCGGTCGCCGCAGGCCCGGCGGGTGACGGCCGGGACGAGTTCGTCGCCGCAGACGTGCGCGAACACCATGGGCCGCTCGTCGTCCCGGCGCAGACGGCGGTCGCCCCACTCCCTCGGGGTCAGGTTGCCGAGGCACACCTCGCGCCGTGCGAGCAGGGAGTACTTCTCGCCGACGAGGACCGGGGTGCCGGCGATCGAGCAGGGGCGCGGATCCCTGGAGGCGGCCGTACGGGCGGGCCTAGGCGAGGGTACGTTCTTCCGACTCGCGGTGCTCGCCGTCTCGGTGCCCGCGCAGCCGGTGCCGCTTGCGCCACGCCACCGCCGCGCCCGCCAGGCCCGGTACGGCGATGCAGGCCAGCGCGATGAGGAAGGCCGGTGACGTCGGCGTCGAGGCGCGGGCGCCGGCCACGACGTAGGCGGCGGTGTTCGGGATCGAGCCGAGCGCCGTCGCCAGCAGGAACGGCAGCAGGCCCATGCGGGAGACGGCGGCGCAGTAGTTCGAGGCGGCGAACGGAATGCCGGGGAACAGCCGGGCCGCCAGCATGGAGCGGAAGCCGTGCCGGCTCAGCTGGTGGTCCGCGGCCTTCAGCCAGCGTCCGCGCAGCAGCGGACGCAGCGCGTCCTGGCCGAGCGCCCGCCCCAGGCAGAAGGCCAGCCCGGCGCCGAGCACCGTGCCGCCCAGCGCGGCCCCCAGGCCCAGCTGGGAGCCGAACAGCGCGCCCGCGGCGAGGTTCAGCAGCGGGCGCGGCACGAACGCCACCGTGCACACCCCGTAGACCACCGCGTACGCCACCACCGCCGCGGCTCCGCCGAACTGCGCCGGCCAGCCGTCGGTCAGCAGCCGCTGCGGCTCGAGGAGCAGCACCGCCGACGCCGCGCAGGCGAGCAGCACGACGAGCAGGGACAGCCGTGACCACGGCGACAGCAGGACTCTGGCGCAGCGGGCGGTGAAACCCGTCGCGGCGACGGGCGGGAGCGCGGACGGGGCCGCGGCCGCGGGGACGGCGATCGCGAGGTCCGTGGCGGTGGCCCGGGGAGAGGCCGTGGCGGTGCCCCCAGAGCGGTTGGTGGCATCGAGCATCCGGTGACACTAACCGACAAATGTGTGTGATCGCCGTAGGGTTCGTCTCATGCGCGTCACAGAGGCCCCGGCACCCCACGCACCGGACAGCCCGCTCGCCGACGCCGTGCTGGAGCGGCTCACCGCCGCCTACGGGGCCGCCGCCGATCCGGAGCGGGCCGTGGCCATGCGGGCGTACATGAAGGACGTGGCGCCCTTCCTGGGCCTGACCACACCGGTCCGCAGGGCCCTGTCCCGCACCGTCCTCGACGGTCTGCCCCGCCCCGGCGAGGCCGACTGCGCCGCGGTCGCCCTGCGCTGCTGGGCGCTGCCCGAGCGCGAGTACCAGTACTTCGCCGTGGACTACCTGCGCCGCCATGTGCGCCACTGTTCCTCCGGATTCCTGCCCGTCGCCCGGCACCTCGTCACCACCGCCCCGTGGTGGGACACCGTCGACTTGCTCGCCGCGCACGTCGTCGGCGCGCTGGTCGCCGCCGATCCGCGGCTCACGGCGGACATGGACGACTGGAGCGGCGAGGACGACCGGTGGCTCGTGCGCGCCGCCCTGCTCCACCAGCTGCGTTTCAAGGAGCGCACCGACACCGGGCGTCTGTTCGACTACTGCCGGCGCCAGTCCGGGCACCAGGACTTCTTCGTCCGCAAGGCCATCGGCTGGTGCCTGCGCGAGTACGCCAAGACCGACCCCGACGCCGTACGGGCCTTCCTGGCGCGGGAACGGGGACGGTTCGCGCCGCTGTCGGTGCGGGAGGCGCTGAAGAACATCGGCGGGTGAGCACCGGCGTGCGGCGGGCCGCCTCCGCACCGCTTCGTGACGCTCCGTACCGCTTCATGTCGCCTCGTGCCGCTTCATGCCGCGAAAAACCATTCGACGGGGAACGGCGGGTCGGCGATGATCGACGCCATGTTCCGGTACGCCTTCCACCTCGCAGCATCCGCCACCGCGGATGCCCCGAAGGCTGCCGTTCCCGCGTTCCCGGCCGCCGTCGACGGCGCCCGAAGCTGACCCTCCCCGGATCGTCCGGCGGACCCCGCAGGGGGAGGGTCGGCACCTTCCTCGGGGTCCCCGTCCCGCCGCGCGCCGTATCCGCCGCGCCCGGGGCGATCACGCGTTCATCACCGAGAGGCTTCGAGGTACCGCCATGTCCAAGACGGCGTACGTCCGCACCAAACCGCATCTGAACATCGGCACGATGGGCCATGTCGACCACGGCAAGACCACCCTGACCGCCGCCATCACCAAGGTCCTCGCCGAGCGCGGCTCCGCCAGCTTCGTCCCGTTCGACCGCATCGACCGGGCCCCGGAGGAGGCGGCGCGCGGCATCACCATCAACATCGCGCACGTCGAGTACGAGACGGACACCCGGCACTACGCGCACGTCGACATGCCCGGCCACGCCGACTACGTCAAGAACATGGTCACCGGCGCCGCGCAGCTCGACGGGGCGATCCTCGTCGTCTCCGCGCTCGACGGGATCATGCCGCAGACCGCCGAGCACGTCCTGCTCGCCCGGCAGGTGGGCGTGGACCACATCGTGGTCGCGCTCAACAAGGCCGACGCCGGTGACGAGGAACTGACCGACCTGGTCGAGCTGGAGGTCCGCGACCTGCTGTCCGCGCACGGCTACGGCGGCGACTGTGCGCCCGTCGTCCGGGTCTCCGGGCTGAGGGCCCTGGAGGGCGACCCGCGCTGGACGGCGTCGATCGACGCGCTGCTCGACGCGGTGGACACCTATGTGCCCCTGCCCGAGCGGTACCTGGACGCGCCGTTCCTGCTGCCGGTGGAGAACGTGCTCACCATCACCGGCCGGGGCACCGTGGTGACCGGCGCGGTGGAGCGCGGCACCGTCCGCGTGGGCGACCGGGTCGAGGTGCTCGGCGCCGGGGTGGAGACCGTCGTCACCGGCCTGGAGACCTTCGGCAAGCCCATGGCGGAGGCGCAGGCCGGGGACAACGTGGCGCTGCTGCTGCGCGGGGTGCCGCGCGACGCGGTGCGCCGCGGGCACGTGGTGGCCGCGCCGGGCAGCGTGGTGCCGAGCCGGCGCTTCACGGCGCAGGTGTACGTGCTGTCGGCCCGCGAGGGCGGTCGCACGACGCCGGTGTCGACCGGCTACCGGCCGCAGTTCTACATCCGCACCGCGGACGTGGTCGGCGACGTCGACCTCGGCGGGGCGGCCGTCGCCCGGCCCGGGGACACGGTCACGATGACCGTGGAACTGGGACGCGAGGTGCCGCTGGAGCCCGGCCTCGGCTTCGCCGTCCGCGAGGGCGGCCGCACGGTCGGCGCGGGCACGGTGACGGCGGTGGACTGAACCGGACCGGACCGGGCCGGGCCGGGGGCACGGGGGCGCGTCCCGGGCGCACGCGTCCCGGGCGCACGCGACCAGGGGTTCGCCTCCGTGCGCGGGCCCCGGCCCGTCGCCCCGGGCCGGGGCCCGCCTCCGTGCAGGCCGTTCGGGGAGCGGGCCCCGGCCGTCCGTCACAGGGTCGCGTCGCGGTGGGTCGGCCTGCCGTCGAGGACCGTGAGCAGCACCGGCATGTCGGGCAGGTCGGTGGCCGCCGTGGTGAGCGGGTTCTCGGCGAGCACCGTGAGGTCGGCGCGGTGACCGACGGCGAGCCGGCCGGCCTCGCTCTCCTCGCCCGCCGCGCAGGCGGCGTTGACCGTCATGCCCTGGAGTGCTTCCAGCGCGGTGAGCGCCTGTTCGGGGCCGTGCGGGGGCTGCGTGAGATCGCGGGTCGGCCGGCGGTGGCGGGCCCCCGCCATGACGCCCAGCGGCGGGTAGGGGGCGATCGGCCAGTCGGACCCGAGGACCACCGTGGCACCGGAGTCGACCAGGTCCCGGCAGCGCCAGGCGCGCGCGGCACGCTCCTCGCCGAGGCGGCGCGACCAGTTGTCGGTGTGGTCGGCGCGGGTGAAGTCGCAGCAGTGGGTCGGCTGCATCGACGCCACCACCCCGAGCGCGGCGAACCGGCGCAGCGTGTCGTCGGGCACGGTCTCGATGTGTTCGACCCGGTGTTGCACCCCGCGCCCGCCGTCGGCACGGGCCCTCTCCACGGAGTCGAGGACGTGGCGCACGGCCGCGTCCCCGATCGCGTGGGTGGCGACCGGCACCCCCGCCCGGTGCAGCGCGCCGAGGATCCGCGTGTACTCCTCCGGATCCGGCCAGAAGGCGTGCGTGGACTCACCGTGGCAGTCCGGACGCTCCAGCCAGGCGGTGCCGTTGTCGACGGTGCCGTCCATGAAGATCTTGACGCCCGCGACACGCCACAGCGCGCCCCCCGTTCCCTGCTGCTCGATCAGCGCGCGCACGCCGTCGGCGTCGGTGCCCGGCTGACACCACGGTGCCACCCGCAGCCGGAGGGGGAGTTCACCGGCGGCGTCGAGTTCGGCGAAGAGGTCGAGGCTGTCGCCGTTCGCGTCCATGACGTGGCCGCCGGTGAGCCCCGCGGCCGCCATGGCGCGCAGGGCCGCGGCGAGCCGTTCGCGGCGCTCCGCCCGGGTCGGCTGCGGGGCGACGCGCTCCACCAGCGCGCAGGCGGCGTCCTCGAGCAGCAGACCGGTGGGCCGGCCGTCGGCGTCGCAGACCACCTCGGCCGACGCCTGGTCGAAGGTGCGCGGACCGTCCACGCCGGCCAGCTCCAGCGCGCGCCGGCTCGCGAGCGCGGAGTGCGCGTCGAAGAGCAGCAGCAGTGCCGGCACGCCCTCCAGTACGGAGTCGAAGGGCGCGACGGCGACGGGCCGGTCCCCGAAGACGTTCGGGTCCAGGCCCCAGGCGTGCAGCCACGCCCGGGGCGCGAGCGAGCGGACCCCGGCGGCCAGCGCCGCCCGTACCTGGTCCAGGTCGGTGCAGTCCGACAGATCGAGACCGTGGGTCAGTTCGGCGCCGGAGACGGGGTGCAGGTGCCCGTCGACCAGACCGGGGACCACCACGGCACCCTTGAGGTCGATCACCGTGGTCGAGGAGTCCGCCCGTGCGCGGATCTCCCGGTCCTCACCGAGGGCGGTGATCCGCCCTTCGGCCGCGGCCACCGCGGTTCCGGGCAGGAAGCGGCCGGTGAGCGGGTCGAGCAGACGGGCCGAGAGCAGGACGAGATCGGTGCGCACGAGGGCTCCTGTGAGGACGGGTCGGTTCGGGCCGGCCGCGGTGCGACCGGTGGTCGGACCGCGGCCGCGTTCGACGGTGGTGAGGGGCGTCCGGCGTTCGCGCCGACGAGCGTGCCGGGTCCGGTGCCCGGTGGCGGCGTGAGGGCTCCGGAGGACCGGGCGGGTCCGTGCCGGTGTCGGCGGCGAAGGGGCCGGCAGGCGGGACGCATGCGTGCCGGTGGCAGGGGAGAGGGGCGCCGGCCGACGGGCCGGGTCAGTCCTCCACGGGTGCCAGGGTGCCAGGGGGCAGGCCGAGTTCGCGTTCGGCGAGGGTGACCGGCATCCGGCGGACCGCGGGTGGGTCGTCGTGGGTGTCGGCGCTGTTGACGAGCATGCCGAGACCGTCGAGGACGACCAGGATCTGCATGGCCGTCACCATCGGGTCCCCGGTGCGGAACTCGCCCCGCTCGACGCCGTCCCGCAGGACCGCCTCCAGCCGCTCGCGCCAGGCCGCCTCCTGCGCGGCGACGCGGTCCCGCAGCGCGGGCCGGTAGCGGCTCAGGTGCCGGGCGTTGAGCCACAGCCGGCTGATGTCGTCGTACTCCTCTCCGGAGGTCCGGGCGAGGAACCGGGCCAGGCACTCGGTGGGGGTGGCCCCCGCCCGGTCGGCCGGGAGGAGGTCGTCGAGCTCGGCGGCGGCGGCGCTTCCGTAGGCCTCGGCCACCAGGTCCTCCACCGCCGGGAAGTAGTGGCTGATCAGTCCCGGCCGGACGCCGAGCTCCTCGGCGATGCGGCGGAGCGTGATGCACTCCAGTCCCTCGGCCAGAGCCACCGCGGCGGCTGTTGCAACGATTTCCGCACGTCTGGCGGCGGGAGACATGCGAATTCGCTTGTTCGGGATGCTTGACGGCATGGAATCAATGCTATTGAGTGTGCGACCAACAAGCAAGCAGGTGGGATCACCAGCAACCGGAGGGGCCTCATGGCGTCCACGATTCCCGACCCGTGTCCCGGCACCGGCACCGCGCAAGAGGCGCCCCGGCCCCCCTCGGAGCGGGCGGGCCGCGTCGAGGCCCACGGCATCGACCACATCCCCGACCGGGAACGCCACGGCCGGCCCCGGCAGCTGTTCCCCGTCTGGGCGGCGGCGAACGTGAACTACCTCAGCCTCGTCATCGGCGGCGCCCTGGTCCTGATGGGCCTGACGTTGTGGCAGGCCCTCGCGGTGATCGTGGTGGGCAACCTGTTCTGGCTGCTCACCGGGCTGCTGTCCATCTCGGGCCCCGCCGCGGGCGCGCCCAGCGAGGTGATCACACGGGCCGTCTACGGCGTCCGCGGCAACCGCGTGAACAACGCGATCGTGGGCTGGCTGATCTCCGTCTGCTACTTCGCCCTCAACCTGGCGGCCGCCGCGACCGCCGCGTTCACCCTCGTCGAGAAGGCCGGCGTCACGGCCGGCACCGGCGTCAAGACCGCCGTCGTGCTGGTGGTCGCCGCCCTCACCCTGGCCATCGGCGTCTACGGGCACGCCGTGATCATGAAGCTGTACCTCCCGATCACGCTCGCGCTCACCGCCGCCTTCGCCGTCGTGGCCCTCGCCGTGTTCCGGCACGCCGACTTCGCGTACGTCCCGGCCGAGCCGCTGACCGGCACCGAGTTGTGGGGGGTGCTCATCGCGGGGGTCACCCTCGTCGGCTCGGGACCGCTGTCCTACACCACCAGCGCCGACTTCTCCCGCTAC
>NZ_JAPSKQ010000316.1 GCF_031181555.1 Streptomyces sp.
CGAGCAGATCGACGTCGTCCTCACCCGGGCACGGGCCCGGGGGAGACGACACCCGACGTCGAGACGGTGATCGACAAGGTCGTCGCCCCGATGATGTACCGCATCCTCTTCCGCCCGGAAGGGCTGGAAACCCCCTACGCCCGTCAGTTGGTGAGCAGTCTGCTCGAAACGCGTGAGGGCGAGGCATCCACCGGCTCCACCGCCTGAAGCGGCGCCGCCGACCGGGCGAACAGGATCACGGGGACCCAGCCCCCCGCCTCGCCAGGTCCACCGCCGTGCGGACCCCGGTGGCGTACTCCGACGGGCACTCCCAGGCCGCGAAGTGACCACCGGCGGGCTCATCCGTCCAGGACCGGACGTCGAAGAAGCGTGCCGCGAACTCGCGGGGCGCGTTGACGAGGTCCTTCGGGAAGATCGTGAAAGCCGTGGGGACGTCGATGCGCCCGGCCGGTTTCGGCCCGCTCTCGGCGTAGGGGGTGAAGGAGGTGCCGATGGCACCACTGACCCAGTACGCGGTGATCCACGTGAGCAACTCGTCCCGGGTGAACACCCTTTCCACGTCTCCACCGCAGTCGGTCCATGCCCGCAGCTTCTCCACGATCCAAGCGGCCAGACCCGCGGGCGAGTCACCGAGTGCCACCGCCAACGTGTGCGGCTTGGTGGCCTGTTCGTGCATGTAACCGCCCTCCGTGGCCTGCCAGTGATGACCGTGCCGGACGTACGCCCGCTCCGCGTCGGACAGGTCCGTCGGCGGGTCCACCAGGAAGCGGTACTGCGACACGTCCGTCAGGTGCAGGGCGGCGACGCGGTCGGGGTGAGCGGCGGCCAGTGCCTCGGCGACGTCGCAGCCCACATCACCGGCGGACACGACGTAGCGCTCGTAGCCGAGTACGCTCATCGCGCTCGCGACCGCTTCGGCCATGTCCCCGGACGACATGCCGCGGCGGGCGACCGGTGCGGCGAACGGGAAGCCGGGCAGGGCCGGGACGACCACGTGCAGGTCGGACAGCAGGGGCCAGACCCTCTCGAACCGCAGGACGGAGTCGGGCCACCCGTGCAGGAGCAGCACCGCCACCGCGTCGGCGCGCGCCGCCCGCAGATGGATCGCCCGCACCGGCGCGTCGTCCCGGCCGGCGAGGACCCAGGGCAGGGCGCGGAGCCGGGCTTCGTGCTCGCGCCAGTCGTAGGAGTGGGCCCAGGAGGAGATGAGGTCCGCGAGGTAGTCGCCGTCGACACCGCGCGCCCATCCGAACCCGGTGGGGACGTCGACCCGGCGGTAGCCGCGCAGGCGCAGGCGCAGGTCGTCGAGCACCGACTGCTCCACGACAGGGGCAGCGGCCCGTTCCGTGCTGATCATGCTCGGTCGTCCTCTCGTTCGTCTGAAGCGTGTCTCGAGTCCACATCCCGGTGATGCTCGGAACGCTGTCTGGGAGGCGTCTGCCCCGGAGGGCGCATACCGAGACGATCGACCCCTCAGCTGCGGACCGGGGCGAAGCCCGGTTCGTCCCTTGCCAGTCCCGCGACGTACCTGATCCGGTCCGTTCCGCCGCGCACCCTCCACGGACGCGTCCACATGTGGACCATGCGGCACAGCAACCGAGGAGACGAAGACGGCCGACCCGTGAAGTGCCGCGATCCTCACCCTGCCCCCATCGGCAGGCACCAGTGGCCGGGCTCTGCCATTAGGCTCTGGTCGCTGTGGATGCCCGAGAGCCGCCGCTCGAGCTCCGCGGGTCGCGCGGACGGCCGGCGAACCGCCGCACCGCGGCCGTTCCGGGAGGGGAAACGTGATGATCGCTGAGGAGTACGGCTACGAGGTGCTGCCGGGCGTGGCGGTGGACACCCCGGGCGTCGAGGCCGTCCTGCGGCGACGTGAGCGAGGCCTCCGGTGGGGTGTCCTGGCGCTGACCGCCGAAGCGCTGCTGTTGGTGGCCGTCCTTTCCGTGGCCGGTCCCGGCTCGGCACCGGGCTTGGTCACCACCGCTTGCCTGGCTCCCGTCATCGCGGCCACGGCCGCCCTGACGCTGCTGTGGCGCCGGGCGCGGCGCCGGGAACGGCTGGTGATGTCCACCTACGCCTGGCAGGTCTGGCCCGTGCGGACACAGGACGTCCGAGTGGTCGCCGCGGAGGGGGAGCGGGCCCAGGGCCGTCGCTGGGGAACGGACGGGCGGGTGGTGCTGCTCCAGCCGGACGGCCAGAGCCACTGCTCGTTCCCCGTCCCCGCGGATGGCTGGGACGGGCCCGCCCCGCGTGGCCCCCGCCCGGCGGACCGGGTGTGGTTCGCCGGCGACACCCGGTTCGGTGGCATGGTCGCCGAACCGGGAGGGCTGCCCTTCCGCTACGTCGTCCGTTCAACGCCGGGCAAGCGCCGTGGCATCGGAGTGGAAGACGAACTGGCCCGCCGAACGGGTCTGATGCCGCGGAGCCGGCGGCGGTAGGCGTCCCCGACGCTTCTCAGCCGGATGCCGCAGCGCGGGATCTACGCCGAACCCCGAAGGCGGTCGCGGCACTTCACGTCACGGCATCACGGCATCATGGCGCGGTCACGGCTCGCGGGCGAGACCGCCGTGTTCGGCGATGACTTCGGGGGTCGGGTCGGTGCGGTCAGATCGCCAGTAGGGGACTGGGACGAGCGTCGAGCACGTCTTCGCCCGCATGAAGACCTGGAAGATCCTCCGCGACTGCCGCCTCAAAGGCGACGGCGTCCGCCACGCCATGCTCGGCGTCGCCACGATGCACAACCTCACCCGCGCCGGATAGGCCAGCGGGCCGGCGGCGGCCAGGCATGCCCA
>NZ_JAPSKQ010000153.1 GCF_031181555.1 Streptomyces sp.
GCTCCTCGGCGAACTTCTCCGGCTGCGCGGCCGGCAGGTCGATCTTGTTGAGCACCGGGATGATCGTGAGGTCGTTCTCCATCGCCAGGTACAGGTTGGCGAGGGTCTGCGCCTCGATGCCCTGGGCGGCGTCCACCAGCAGGATCGTGCCCTCGCAGGCGGCGAGCGACCGCGAGACCTCGTAGGTGAAGTCGACGTGCCCGGGGGTGTCGATCATGTTGAGGATGTGCGTGTTGCCCTTGTCGTGGGTGGGCGCCCACGGCAACCGCACCGCCTGGGACTTGATCGTGATGCCGCGCTCGCGCTCGATGTCCATGCGGTCGAGGTACTGAGCGCGCATCTGCCGCTGCTCGACCACACCGGTCAGCTGGAGCATCCGGTCGGCGAGCGTGGACTTGCCGTGGTCGATGTGCGCGATGATGCAGAAATTGCGGATCAGAGCCGGGTCGGTACGGCTCGGCTCGGGCACATGGCTAGGGATCGCGGGCACGCAGGGTCCTGATTCTTGAGGCGTCCGCATACGTGTGCTTGTCCGTCTGCGGTCTCGGGTCGGATCGATACGTAGCCTCCATGGTCCCACGGGTGGGGACCTGGGACGGGTTTGGGCCGCGGAACGGCCCGCTGGTAGTGTGGGGGGCTGTGTCTCATGCCCTCTCAGCGCGAGGCACGACCCAAGAAATCACCGGTAACTCATCGGTACGAATCCGTGCGGCACCCGTGCGGCCCCGTGCCAGAACCTGAAAAGGCTCATTCGTGGCGAACATCAAGTCCCAGATCAAGCGGAACAAGACCAACGAGAAGGCCCGGCTGCGCAACAAGGCCGTCAAGTCCTCTCTGAAGACCGCGATCCGCAAGGCCCGTGAGGCCGTTGCCGCGGGTGACGTCGAGAAGGCCACCGAGTACCAGCGCGCTGCCGCGCGTCAGCTCGACAAGGCCGTCTCCAAGGGCGTCATCCACAAGAACCAGGCCGCCAACAAGAAGTCGGCGCTGGCGCAGAAGGTCGCGGCCCTCAAGGGCTGATCACTTCCCTGATCTGACCTGATCGCCGGAAGGACCCGGGCGGGCCCTCTCTCATCCGCCCCCGACCGGCACCCCGAGCTCGTACGCGGCCTGCGTTCGCCACGCGGGTACGGGCTCACCGGTTTCAGCCGAGGACCCCGCCCCTCGCCCTTCCCCAGGGCGACGGGCGGGGTCTTCGCGTCCCCGGCGTCACGACCGGACCGCTACGACCAGAAGTCGTTCGCCACGTCGAGGTCCGCGACGCACTCGTCGAGGTCGGTGATCTTGTCCCCGACGATCCGGAAGACGATGCCTCCGTCCTCGTCCAGGTGCTTGCCCCGCCGGTCTGCCGTGACGTGGTGCAGGGACACCGCGTGGCCCCGGCCGTCGACGAGGACCTGACGCAACTCGACCCTGAACGTCCCGTCGGTCTCCTCACCGAGCCGCCGGTACATGTCGAGGATCGCGTCCTGCCCCTTGAAGTCGCCCGAGAGGATCCCGGTCCCGGGCATGTGGTGTGTGGCGTCCGCCGCCATCAGTCCGCGCAGGGTGTCCGTGTCCCCGCGCACGAAGGCCTCGTAGCCCTTGCGGACGAGCTGTGCGTTCGGGTGCTCAGCCATGTCGCTCGCCACCTCTCCGTACCTGGGCGACCTGCGGCTGACACGTCCGATTCTCCTCTCCGGGGAGCGGAGGGCGACTCGATCACGGACCGCGCGCCGGGTGCTACGCCCGCCCTCTCGACCGCGCCGCGCGCGCGATGGCGACGACCGCCTTCTCCAGCGCGTACTCGGGGTCGTCCCCGCCGCCCTTGACCCCCGCGTCGGCCTCGGCGACCGCCCGCAGCGCCACGGCCACGCCGTCCGGGGTCCAGCCGCGCATCTGCTGCCGCACCCGGTCGATCTTCCACGGCGGCATGCCCAGCTCACGGGCCAGGTCTCCCGGCCGGCCGCCGCGCGCCGACTGCAGCTTCCCGATGGCCCGCACGCCCTGGGCCAGCGCGCTGGTGATCAGCACCGGCGCCACCCCGGTCGCCAGTGACCAGCGCAGGGCCTCCAGCGCCTCCGCCGCGCGTCCCTCGACCGCCCGGTCGGCGACCGTGAAGCTCGATGCCTCGGCCCGCCCGGTGTAGTACCGCCCGACGACCACCTCGTCGATCGTCCCCTCGACGTCCGCGACCAGCTGGGACACCGCCGAGGCCAGCTCCCGCAGATCGCTGCCGATGGCGTCGACCAGCGCCTGGCACGCCTCCGGCGTGGCCGATCTCCCGGCGGTGCGGAACTCGCCCCGCACGAAGGCCAGCCGGTCCGCCGGCTTCGTCATCTTCGGGCACGCCACCTCCCGCGCCCCCGCCTTGCGCGCCGCGTCGAGCAGCCCCTTGCCCTTGGCGCCGCCCGCGTGCAGCAGCACCAGCGTGATCTCCTCGGCGGGCGCCCCGAGGTACGCCTTCACGTCCTTGACGGTGTCGGCCGACAGATCCTGCGCGTCTCGCACGACCACGACCTTGCGCTCCGCGAAGAGCGACGGGCTCGTCAGCTCGGCGAGGGTGCCGGGCTGGAGCTGGTCCGGGGTCAGGTCACGGACGTCCGTGTCGGCGTCGGTGGCCTTCGCGGCGGCCACCACCTCCCGCACGGCACGGTCGAGCAGCAGGTCCTCCTGGCCCACGGCGAGCGTCACGGGGGCGAGAGGGTCGTCAGAAGCGGTCTTCCTGGCCATCGCGACAAGCATCCCACGGACCACCGACAACACCCCCGGACGGCTCCGCGCCGCTCCCGGCCCTCCGGTGGCCCCGGCTCCGCTTCCGGTCCTCCTACGGATCCTCCCGCCAGCCCTCCCACTCCGCCGCGAACTCGTTCAGCTCCTCGGCGTCCAGCCGCCCGGACTCGTCCCGCAGGACGACGAGCCACTGCGCGTCCTCCGCGTCGTCCTCACCGGCCAGCGCGTCCCGCACCAGCTGCGGCTCCTCCTCCACGCCGAACCGTTCCCCGAGGGCCTGGGCCGCCTCCTCGGCGGCATCACGGTCGGGCAGCACCAGCACATGTCGCACATCACTCACGTGCGCCATTGTCCGGCACGGGGTCAGGCCCCGGGTCCGGTGCCCCGCACGGTCGGCACCGTCTCCTGCCTGATCCCGAACCGGTCCCGGTACACCGCGAGCACCTCCTCGTCCGCCCCCAGCACCCGCTCCTCGCGCGTCCCGTCCGGCGCCGTGACCGTGAACCGCCGGCCGCTGAGCGTGATCCTCCCGCCGTCCTCGGTGATCCGCGAGCAGACCAGCGACCGGGTGAAGTGCGAGGCCGGCGACGTGCTGTGCCACCACGCGCCGACCGTGAAGTCGCCGAGCGCCCGCGGCCGCACCTCCAGGCGGTACACCGGCCGCCCGTTCCGGCTCACGTCCAGGTCCGCGGCCTCCACCGCCTCGTGCCCGCCGCGCACCCCGGCCGCGTCGGCACCCGCCTCGGCGATCCGGAACGTGCCCCCGGGATCCTCCTGCTCCCCCCGCTCCCCGAACGCCAGCGGCAGATGACAGTGCGCGCCGAAGCCCACATCGGCCAGCCAGTCGCCCCCGTCCACCGTCCGCACCCGCAGCGCCATGTGGTCGTACGGGATCCCGAGCCGGCCCCCGTCGCCGTACACCCGCGCCGCGAGCAGCGTGACGTCGAAACCGAGCGCGGCGAGCAACGCGCCGAAGGCACCGTTGAGTTCGTAGCAGAACCCGCCCCGCCGCTCCCCCACCACCTTGTCCAGCAGCCGCTTCTCGTCCAGCACGATCTCCTCGCCGAGGTGGAGGGAGAGGTTCTCGAACGGCACGGTCCGCAGATGCCGCAGGTGCAGGTCGCGCAGCACGTCCGTGGTGGGTGAGGCGGGGTGCTCGGCGCCCAGGCGGCGCAGGTAGGCGTCTTTCCGCGTTGCGTCCATGCCCTCAGTGTGGCGCGAGTCGCAACTCCCCGCCGGGCATCGCCCCCTTGGCCGGCCGCCGGCGCCTTCGACGGCTGCCCGGCTGCGGCTGCGGCTGCGGCTGCGGCTGCGGCTGCGGCTGCGGCTGCGGGGTACGCTCTCCGGTCCCCGAGTGGCAGAGGAGCCGGTTCGTGCACGACTACCAGCGGATCGCCGACCGGATCGCCGCCGACATCCTCAGCGGTCGGCTCAAGCCCGGCCAACGGCTGCCCCCGCAGCGGTCCTTCGCGCGCCGCCGCGGGATCGCCGCGTCGACGGCCGGCCGCGTCTACGCCGAACTCGTCCGGCGCGGACTGGTGGTCGGCGAAGTCGGCCGCGGCACGTTCGTGCGCGCCGCGCCCGTGCCGTCCGGCCGGGCACTCACCGAACCCGCCACCACCGCCCCGGTCAACCTGGAGCTCAACTACCCGACGGCACCGGATCAGGCCGGCCTCCTCGCCCCCGCCCTGGCACCGCTGCTGCGCCCGGACGTGCTGGCCGAGGCGACCCGCACCGCCCCGGCCACGGGCACGCCGGCCGCTCGGGAGGCGGCTGCCGGACTGCTGGCGACGGCCGGGTGGCAGCCCGCCGCCGACCAGGTCCTCTTCAGCGGAAACGCCCGCCAGGCGATCGCCGGCGCGCTGGCCGCGCTGGTCCGGCCGGGCGGCCGGGTGGGGATCGACGCCCTGACCTATCCCCTGGTCAAGGAGATAGCGGCCCGGCTCGGCGTGACCCTGGTCCCCCTCGCCGGTGACGCCGACGGCATCCGTCCCGACTCCGTCGCCGCGGCCCATCGCACGGCGCCGCTCTCCGCCCTGTACCTGCAACCGACCCTGCACAACCCGACGTCGGCGACCATGCCGGCCGACCGCCGTCGGCAACTGGCCGCCGACCTGCGCCGATGGGAGCTTCCGGTCGTCGAGGACCGCATCTGGTCCTTCCTCTCGGACGAGACAGAGCCCTTCGCGGCCCTCGCCCCCGAGCTCACCTACGTGGTCGACGGGCTGTCCAAACGGGTCGCACCGGGCCTCACCGTCGGCTTCCTCGTCGTCCCCGAGGGACGGACCGAGCAGGCGGGCGGGGCACTGCGCTCGGGCGGCTGGACGGCGGGGCGCTTCGCGCTCGAAGCGGCCCTGCGGTGGATGACGGACGGAACCGTCGCCCGGTTGGTGACGGCCAAGCGCGCCGACGCCGCACGGCGCCAGCGGCTGGTCGCCGAGCACCTGCGGGACTTCGCCGTCCGCGCCGACCCGCGGTCGTACTACACCTGGTGGCGCCTGCCCGCGCCGTGGCGGGCGGACACCTTCACCGCGGCCGCGGCCGCCCGCGGCATCGCGGTGACACCCGGACCGTCCTTCGCGGTGCCGGTGACCGGACCGGTGCCGGCCCGGTCACCGGGCCCTCCCGCGTCCGGCGCCGCCGACTGCGTCAGGCTCGGGCTGGCGTCGGCACCGCCCGAGGCGCTCGATCAGGCCCTGCGGACGCTCGCCTCCCTCGCGCGCGGCACGCCGCACGGGACCGGCGGGCTCCCGTCCTGATGCCTGGTGCCTGATACCTGGTGCCCGATGCCGCACCAGGACGCCGCATTGCACCGAGAGCAATGTTTTGATTGCACCGAGGAGTGGCGCGCTTCTAGGGTCGACCGCATGGCACCCTGTCTCGCACACCGGGACGAGGGGGACGCGAGTGCCTCCGCGCTGCCCCTCGTCCTCGTCCACGGCCATCCCTTCGACCACACCATGTGGGCACCGCAGATCGCCGCCTTCTCGCCCGGGCGCCGGGTGATCGCACCCGACCTGCGCGGCTACGGCGCGTCGCCCGTCACTCCGGGCGTCACGGCGTTGTCCGTGTTCGCCGCCGACATCGAGGAACTGCTCGACACCCTGAGCGTGGAGCAGTGCGTCCTCGGCGGGCTGTCGATGGGCGGGCAGATCGTCATGGAGTGCTACGCCCGCTTCCCGGAGCGCATCCGCGGCCTGCTGCTCGCCGACACCTTCGCCGCACCCGAGACCCCGGAGGGACGCACGGCCCGTAACGACACGGCGGACCGGCTGCTGCGCGAGGGCATGCGGGGCTACGCCGACGAGGTGCTGTACAAGATGGTCGCGCCCCACGCGCCCCCGGCCGTCGCGGCACACGTCCACCGCATGATGACCCGCACCGACCCGCGGGGCGCCGCGGCGGCCCTGCGCGGCCGTGCCGAACGGCCCGACTACCGCCCGCTGCTGACCCGGGTCGCGGTGCCCGCACTGGTCGTCGTCGGAGCCGAGGACGAGTACACCCCCGTCAGCGATGCCGAGTCGCTGCACGGCCTCCTCCCCGACTCCACCCTCGTCGTCGTCGACGGGGCGGCCCACCTGCCCAACCTGGAACGCGCCGACGTGTTCGACGCGGCTCTGGCGGACTTCCTGCGACGACTCGACGCCGCGGCCGGCCGGTCGTCGGCCGGCACGAGCGCATCGGCCGGCTGAACGTCCCGCTCCGCCACCGGAACGACCGGACGAAAAGGGATCCCGCCCATGACCACCGCCTTGGACCACTACGACCGGCTGCTCGCCGAGCACTACACCTGGATGCTGGGAGGCGATGTCGCCGCTCTCGCCTCCGAACAGGCCCGTCTACTGGACGGATGGGGGATACGGCCGGGCCCCGCCGGAACCCGTGCCGTCGATCTCGGCTGCGGTCCGGGACCGCAGAGCCTGGCCCTGGCCGAACTGGGCTTCTCCCCGGTCCTGGCGGTCGACGCCAACAGGGCCCTCCTGGACGAGCTGTCGCACCACGCGCGGGACGCCGTCCGCCCGCTGCACGCCGACATCCGCGGAGTGCTGCCCGAGCACACCCGCCCCGGCAGCCTGGGCGCGGTGGTGTGCATGGGCGACACGCTCACCCATCTGCCCCGCGCCCAGGACGTGACCGAACTGATCGGGGACGCCGCCGTCGGCCTCGCCGAGGGCGGCCGGCTCGTCCTCGCCCACCGCGACCTGACCGCACCGCTCACCGGAGAGGCCCGGTTCCTGCCCGTACGCGCCACCCGGGACCGGATCATGACCTGCTTCCTGGAGTACGGCGACGAGACCGTCACGGTCCATGACCTCATCCACACCCGTACCGGTGACACCTGGCGACTGCGCACCGGCAGCTACCCGAAACTGCGCCTCGGCTCCGCCTGGGTCGCCGCACAGTGCCGGGCCGCCGGTCTGCGCGTCACGCACGACGCCCCGGGGCCGCGCGGACTCCATGTGATCATCGCGGTCAAGGAGGCCGGGACGGCCGCGCCGCGCCGCCGGGCCGGTCCGTGACGCCCCGCCCCGCCCCGGGGAGCGGCGGGCGGCAGGCGGCAGGCGGCAGGCGGCAGGCGGCAGGCGGCAGGCGGGGGGACGCGAGCGGGGGACGTCAGTTCCGCGCCACCGACAGCTCGCCGCTTCCCTCCTCTCCGCCGACCACCGCCAGCGCCCCGTCCCGGTCCGTCCGCAGCACCGCCGCTCCCCCGGCCCGCAGCGCGGCGAGCGTGCTCGGGGCGGGATGTCCGTACGAGTTGTCCTTCCCCGCCGACACCAGCGCCAGCCGCGGCGCCGCCCGCCGTATCAGTTCCGGGTCCTGGTAGGCCGAGCCGTGGTGGGCGACCTTCAGCACGTCCACGTCCGCCAGCGCCCGGCCCGCCGGTGACCTCGCCAGGGCCCGCTGGGCCGGGGGTTCCAGGTCCCCGAGCAGCAGCAGGCGCAGCCCTCCGGTCCGGACGAGCATGGCCACGCTGGCGTCGTTCGGCCCCTCCGGCACGGGCGGCGACGGGTGCGGGCGCGTGCCCGGCGCCGCCGGTGGCGTCACCGGCGGCGGCCACACCACCTCCCAGGACAACTCCCCCGTGCGCCGCCGCTCCCCGGCGACGGCACGCGTCACCGGGACACGCTCGGCCGCCGCGAGTCTCCGTACGGAAGCGGCCTGGTCGGCGGGTTCCTCGAAGCCCGTCGTCCCGATCGCGCCCACCGAGCGTCCGCGCAGGACCCCGGACAGGCCCGCCACGTGGTCGGCGTGGAAGTGGGTCAGGACGACGAGGGGGATCCTGGTGATGCCCAGGGAGCGCAGACAGCGGTCCACGAGGGCCGGGTCGGGCCCGGCGTCCACGACCACACCGGTGCCTTCGCCCGCCGCCAGCACCATCGCGTCGCCCTGCCCCACGTCGCACATCACCATCCGCCAGCCCGGCGGCGGCCAGCCCGTGATCACCCGGGTCAGCGGCGGCGGCTGCACCACGGCCACGACCAGCAGCAGCGCGCAGACACCGCACCACCAGGGGTGTCCCAGCAGCCGCCGTCCGATGAGCAGCGCGGCCAGGGTGACCGCACCGAGCGCCGCCGCCCCGGCCCAGCTGCCGGGCCAGTCCACCCCGGCACCGGGCAGCGCCGCCCCGGTCCGGGCGACCTGCGCGATCCACTCCACCGGCCAGCTCGCGCACCATGCCAGCGCCTTCGCGACCGGCATCGCGAACGGTGCCGTGGCCAGCGCCACGAAGCCCAGCACCGTGGCCGGCGCGAGCGCGAACTCCGCGAGCAGATTGCACGGCACCGCCACCAGGCTCACCCGCGCCGCGAGCACGGCGACCACCGGCGCGCACAGCGCCTGGGCGGCACCCGCGGCGGCCAGCGCCTCCGCGAGCCGGGGCGGCACCCCGCGCCGCCGCAGTCCCGCGCTCCAGCGCGGCGCGAGCGTGAGCAGGGCTCCGGTGGCCAGCACGGAGAGCAGGAAGCCGTAACTGCGGGCCAGCCACGGGTCGAGGAGCACCAGGAGCAGGACGGCCGTCGCCAGGGCCGGGATCAGCGATCTGCGGCGGCCGGTGGCGAGCGCGAGCAGCGCGACGGATCCGCAGGCGGCGGCCCGCAGCACGCTGGGATCCGGCCGGCACACGACGACGAAGCCGAGGGACAGCGCCCCGCCCAGCAGCGCCGTCGCCCGCAGGGAGATGCCGAGCCGGGGCGCGAGACCGCGACGCTCCACGCGCTGCGCCAGGCCGGGCGGGCCGAGGAGCAGGGCGAGGAGGATGGTGAAGTTGGCGCCGGAGACGGCGAGCGTGTGCGTGAGGTCGGTCTCCCTGAACGCTTCGTCCAGCTCCGGTGTGACCCGGGAGGTGTCGCCCACGACCAGCCCCGGCAGCAGCGCCCGCGCGTCCGCCGGCAGCCCGTCGGTCGCCTCCCGCAGTCCGGCCCGCAGTCGCCCCGCCAGTCGCTGCGGTCCCGACGGCCGCCCCACGATCTCCGGTCCGTCCCTGTCCCTCACGCGCAGCACGGCCGCGACCCGGTCGCCGCCCGCCGTCGCGGGAGCGAGCCGCGCCTCGACCCGCAGCCGGGTGGAGGGCAGGAGCCCGAGCCAAGGGGAACGCTCAGCGCCGGGTCCGCCCGGGGCGGCTCGCGGGACCGGACGCGCGTCGACGATCACCAGCACCGGCGTCCGGGTCACCGCCGCCACTGTGCCGGGCCTCTCCACGCGCCGCACGTCGGCCTCGATCAGTACGGCCGTCGGCGCCGGGTGAGGGCCGCCGACCCCGGGACGGGTGAGCCGGGGGTCGGCGGTGATCTCGAGCTCGGCGGTCACCGGGGCGTACTCCCGGGCCAGCGCCGGCACCGGGCCGCGCCGCAGATCCGCACCGTGCAGGCCCGCGGAGCCGGCGGCAGCGGCGATGCAGAGCAGCACGGCAACGCCGGACGCCGGGGACGAGGGGCGGACGGCGGCCCGTCGCCGCCCTGCCCCACGGCACCGCCCGCGCCCCAGCACGAGGAGGAGACCGGTCGCCGCCAGGGAAACGGTCACCGCGCCCACCACCCGGCCGGGCGGGGCGTGCAGCATCACCGCCGCCGTGGCCCAGGCCGCGAGCGCGGGCGGCACGAGCCGGAGGTCCGTCGGTGCCTCCTGGCGCGGGTGCGCGGCTCCGAGGCGCTGTCCGGACGCGGCGTGGACGGGCTGCCGGGTGGCGGGCTCCGCGGACCGGGAGCCCGTCGGCGGCACCGGGTCCGTGTCGTTCGTCATGGCCGTACCAGATCGCGCAGGTCCGCGAAGCGGCGGTCGCCGATGCCGTTGACCTCGCGCAGTTCGTCCACGGAACGGAAACCGCCGTGCCGGGTGCGGTAGTCGATGATGTGCTGGGCCAGTACGGGGCCGACCCCCGGCAGGGCGTCGAGCTGGTCCGGCGTGGCGGTGTTGAGGGACACCGGTGTCGCGGGCCCGGTGCCCGTCGACGCACCGGCCGTACTGCCGGAAGCCGCGGTGCCCCCTCCCGCGACCGGCCCCGCGACCGGTGCCGGGCCTCCGACGACCACCTGCTCCCCGTCCACCAGGAACCGGGCGCGGTTGAGGCCGTCGGTCTTCGTTCCGGGCCGCACTCCGCCCGCCGCCCGCAGCGCGTCCTCGACCCGTGAACCGGCCGGCAGACGATGGACCCCGGGGTCGCGCACCTTGCCGCTGACGTCGACCACGATCCCGGGCCCCGCCGAACCGCCGGCCTCCACCGCCCCGGCCGACGCGCCCGGTCCGCTCCCCTCCCGGCCGGCTTCGCCCTTTCCCCGCTCCTCGTGGGGCGCGGCCGCCCGCACCACCTCCGGCGCCCGCACCGGCTGGGTCCGCCCGGACCAGAAGTGCTGCACGGCGAACCCCACGGCGACCACGAGCAGCACCGACAGCGCGACCACGCTCCGCCGTTCCAGCCCGCACCGCGCCTGTACCCACAGCGGCAACCGCTCCCGCAGCGCGAGCCCGAGCCGCTCCCGGCGCCGGACCTCTCCACTCACCGGACGCACCGGATCGGGCACTCCCCCGGGCGGCCTCCGGTCCACGCCGTCCACGCCGTCCGCCGCGTCCTCCGTCGCGACCGCGCCCCCGCCGGGTCGCACCGGCGGGAGATCCGCCGCCGCACGGTCCACGACCCACCTCGGAACGCGCCCGGCCCTTCTGCCGCCCCTGGCGCCGCCGTTGCCGCCCTCGCCGAACAGCGCCTCCGCCCGCCGGCGGAGTTCCTCCGCCGACACGTGGCGCTCTCGGTGTCCGTGCCGGTGTCCCTGCCGCACCCCTCCCCGGGGCGAGGCCGGCCGGCGATGACGTGCGCGCCCGTCGGACGCGGGGCCGCGGCCCGGGCCGCTGGTCGCCGTCGCTGTGCGTGAACGTGGTCGAAGTGCCATGCGAGGAGGATCGGGCAACCCGCCGCATCCTCGTTGATCTTGCTCGGTTTCCGGGGACTACCGCCCGGTTGTGGACAACTCCGTCACCCGTGTGAACCCGCCGCCCACGCGGTCGGCCGCCCCGTCCCGCCTCATCGCGCCGAGACCACGACCCCCAGCAACCCGGGCCCCGTGTGCGCCCCGATCACCGCCCCCACCTCGCTGACGTGCAGGTCGGCCAGCCCCGGCACCCGGGCCCGCAGCCGGTCCGCGAGGGCCGACGCGCGGTCCGGGGCGGCGAGGTGGTGGACGGCGATGTCGACCTCGGCACCGCCCGCCCGTTCGGCCGCGATCTCCTCCAGACGGGCGATCGCCTTGGACGCGGTGCGGACCTTCTCCAGGGGTTCGATACGGCCGCCCGCCAGCTGCAGCAGCGGCTTCACCGCGAGCGCCGAGCCCAGCAGGGCCTGCGCGGCGCCGATGCGGCCGCCACGGCGCAGATAGTCCAGGGTGTCGACGTAGAAGTAGGCGGAGGTGTCCGCCGCCCGTTTCTCGGCGGCGGTGACCGCCTCGTCCACCGTGCCGCCCGCCTCCGCGCTCTCGGCCGCGGCCAGCGCGCAGAACCCGAGGGCCATCGCGATCATGCCGGTGTCCACCACCCGCACCGGCACCGGCGCCCCGCGCGCCGCGACGACCGCCGCGTCGTAGGTGCCGGAGAGTTCGGCGGAGAGGTGGAGGGAGACGATGCCGGTGGCACCCGACTCGGCGACCTTGCGGTAGGTCTCGGCGAAGACCTCGGGGCCGGGCCGCGAGGTCGTGACCGGGCGCCGCTTCTGCAAAGCCTGGGCGAGGGAGCGGGTGGAGATCTCGGTGCCCTCTTCGAGCGCGCGGTCGCCGAGGACCACGGTCAGCGGTACCGCCGTGATGCCGTGCCGCTCCATCGTCCGGGCCGGCAGGTAGGCCGTTGAATCGGTGACGATCGCGACATGGCGGGACATGAGCTGGAGGTTACCTGGCGTAGTGCCCGCATGGCAGCCCGGCCCCACGGCCGGTTCGGCCGTGGGGCCGGGTCAAGTGGTGCTCGGGCGGTGCTCGGGCAGTACTCGAACGGTGCTCAAGTGGTGCTCTCGGGGCGGGGCTTCTTCTGCCAGGGGTAGGTGGGGCGCGGTCCGGGCGGTGGGATGGCGGGCCTCACCGGATCGGGCTCCGGCTGCGACGCGGCCGACTGCGGCGTTTCCGGCCGGGTGGGACGGGCCGTCGGGGTGTCGGCGGCGGGTGCTTCGGGCCAGGGCGCGGGCTGGGGCTCGGACCGCTGGTCCGTGGTCGTCCAGTGCCGCAGGGCACCGGCCTCCATGTCGATCTGCGCGCTCAGCGAGTCCAGGTCGTCGTCCGCGAAGCGGCGGGCGCGGTCGCGGGCCGCCCAGCGCAGGGAGTCCGCCGACTGCGTGATGCGCTCGGTGCGTTCGCGCAGCCCGGGCAGCCGCTCGGCGAGCGTGGCACGGTCCGGTTCGGACTCCAGGCGCCTGAGTTCGCCGTCCAGTTCGTGTCCGTGCGCGCTGAGCCGCTGGAAGAGGGCGAGGGACTCCTTGAGGGACTCGTCCTCGGCGACGGCCGCCTCCAGCGCGTCCTGGGTGGCGCGCATGGAGGTGCGCAGTTCGAGCCGGAGCCCGGCGATCTCACCGGCCGGGCCGGGACGGCCGAGGGACTTGGCCTTCAGTGTGTGGTCCTCGACCGTGCGTCGGGCCTGGGTGAGGTGGCGGTCGGCACTGCGCTTGGCCGCGCCGACGACCTTCACCGTGGCGTAGGCACCGAGCACGAGAAAGACCACGAAGAGCAGGGCGAACACTGCGATCACTGCTTCCACGAGGCTCCTCCTCCGGGCCCTTCGGCCTGTCCCGGCACGCTCCGCGCCGCTCTTCAACGGTAAACGCAGCGGGCAGGTCCGGAGTTCCTGCGAAACCCCGAACCTGCCCGTAGGGGACTACCCCGACCTGGGACGTCACACCCTGCGCGACCCCACCGGACGGCGCGGATCACCCCGGACGATCACTCCGTGACGCCGCGCCGACCGGCGTGCGTCACGCCGGGACGATGTTCACCAGCTTGGGCGCCCGGACGATCACCTTGCGGATGCCGGCCCCGTCCAGCGCGGCGACGACCTTCTCGTCGGCCAGCGCGATCTTCTCCAGCTCGTCCTCGGAGATGCCCGGCGGCACCTCCAGCCGCGCCTTGACCTTGCCCTTGATCTGCACGACGCAGGTCACGGTCTCGTCGACCACGTACGCCGGGTCGGCGACCGGGAAGTCCTGGTGGACGACCGAGTCGGTGTGCCCCAGCCTGCGCCACAGTTCCTCGGCGATGTGCGGGGCCAGCGGCGCGACCATCAGCACCAGGGACTCGGCGACGGAGCGCGGGACCGCTCCCCCCCGCTTGGTCAGGTGGTTGTTCAGCTCGGTGACCTTGGCGATGGCGGTGTTGAAGCGCATGCCCTCCAGGTCACCGCGCACGCCGTCGATCGCCTTGTGCAGGGCGCGCAGGGTGTCCTCGTCGATGTCGGCGTCCTCGACGTCGACGACGGTGACCTCGCCGGTCGCCTCGTCGACGATGTTGCGCCACAGTCGCTGCAGCAGCCGGAACTGACCGACCACCGCGCGGGTGTCCCAGGGGCGCGACACGTCCAGCGGGCCCATCGCCATCTCGTACAGGCGCAGCGTGTCGGCCCCGTACTCGGCGCAGATCTCGTCCGGGGTGACCGCGTTCTTCAGGGACTTGCCCATCTTGCCCAGCAGCCGGGAGACCTTCTCGCCCTGGTAGTAGTAGGCGCCGTCGCGCTCCTCCACCTCGGCGGCCGGCACGGCGATGCCCCGGCTGTCGCGGTAGACGTAGGCCTGGATCATGCCCTGGTTGAACAGCTTGTGGAACGGCTCCGCCGACGACACGTGGCCCAGGTCGTACAGCACCTTGGACCAGAAGCGCGCGTACAGCAGGTGCAGCACGGCGTGCTCGGCGCCGCCGACGTACAGGTCGACGCCGCCGTGCGGCATGCCCTCGCGCGGGCCCATCCAGTACCGCTCGACGGCCGGGTCGACCAGCTTCTCGGAGTTGTGCGGGTCCAGGTAGCGCAGCTCGTACCAGCAGGAACCGGCCCAGTTGGGCATGGTGTTGGTCTCGCGGCGGTACTTCTTCGGTCCGTCGCCCAGGTCCAGGGTGACGTTGACCCAGTCCTCGTTGCGCGACAGCGGCGTCTCGGGCTGGGTGTCCGCGTCGTCCGGGTCGAAGGTGCGCGGCGAGTAGTCCTCGACCTCGGGCAGCTCCAGCGGCAGCATCGACTCGGGCAGGGCGTGGGCGATGCCGTCCTCGTCGTAGACGATCGGGAAGGGCTCGCCCCAGTAGCGCTGGCGGCTGAACAGCCAGTCGCGCAGCCGGAAGTTGACGGTGCCCTCGCCGTAGCCCCTGCTCTCCAGCCACTCGGTGATGCGCGCCTTGGCCTCGACGACGCCCAGGCCGTCCAGGGAGACGTCCGCACCGGTGGAGTTCACGATCTTCGCGTCGTACGACACGAAGGCGTCGTCCCACGTGGCCGGGTCCGTGCCCCGGTCGTCGGTCGGCTCGACCACGCAGCGGATCGGCAGTTCGAAGGCGCGCGCGAACGCGAAGTCACGGCTGTCGTGGCCCGGCACTGCCATGATCGCGCCGGTGCCGTAGCCCATCAGGACGTAGTCGGCGACGAAGACGGGCACCTGCTCGCCGTTGACCGGGTTGGTGGCGTACGCGCCGGTGAAGACGCCGGTCTTGTCCTTGGCCTCGGCCTGCCGCTCGACGTCGGACTTCGAGGCGGCCTGCGCGCGGTACGCGGCGACGGCCTCGGCCGGGGTGGCGTGGCCGCCGGTCCACACCTCGTGGGTGCCCTCGGGCCAGGCCTCCGGGGTGAACTTCTCCACCAGCGGGTGCTCGGGCGCCAGCACCATGTAGGTCGCGCCGAACAGGGTGTCGGGGCGCGTGGTGAAGACGGTGATGCGCTCGCCGTCGATGGGGAAGTCGACGCGGGCGCCCTCCGAGCGGCCGATCCAGTTGCGCTGCTGCAGCTTGATGGCCTCGGGCCAGTCCAGCGCGTCCAGGTCCTCCAGCAGCCGGTCGGCGTACGCGGTGATCCGCATGTTCCACTGGCGCAGCTTGGCCTTGAAGACGGGGAAGTTGCCGCGCTCGGAGCGGCCCTCGGCGGTGACCTCCTCGTTGGCCAGCACGGTGCCCAGGCCGGGGCACCAGTTGACGGGCGCGT
>NZ_JAPSKQ010000317.1 GCF_031181555.1 Streptomyces sp.
TCCGGCGCTCGGCGAGCTTGGTCGGAACGGACGGCATGCCGAGAGAAATCGCAGTCATCTGCTGTGCAACCCCAAGTCGTGGATCAAGGTCCGGCTCCCCGTGAGCAGCGGGCTCCGGGCTCCGAGATTACGGCAATGGCCAACGCCCGGGCACATCCCGTTCGTAAACCCACCCAAAGGACGACGGCCCGGAACGAAAGGGTTCCAGGCCATCGTGAACGGCAGGTGTCGCACGGCGGGCGCCGGACGGCGGGATCAGGAGATGCGCACCGGGTTCACCACGTCCGCGATGAGGACGAGGAGGGTGAAGCAGACGAAGATCCCGGCCACCACGTAGGCCACCGGCATCAGTTTCGCCACGTCGAACGGCCCCGGGTCGGGGCGGCGCAGCACCTTGGCGGTGTTGCGGCGCAGCGACTCCCACAGCGCGCCCGCGATGTGTCCGCCGTCGAGCGGCAGCAGCGGGAGCATGTTGAACAGGAACAGGGAGAGGTTGAAGCCCGCGAGCAGCATCACGAACATGGCCAGCTGCTGCGTGGCCGGGATGTCGAGCGTGGCGATCTCGCCGCCGACCCGGGCCGCGCCGACCACGCCCATCGGGGAGTCGGGCTCGCGCGGGCCGTCGCCGAAGGCCGCGTCCCACAGCGCGGGGATCTTGGACGGCAGGGCGGCGAGGGAGTCGACGGCGTCGCCGACCCGGTCGGTCATCCAGACCACGGAGTCGTCGAAGTCCTGTTTGACCACACCGGTGGCCGCGCTGAAGCCGAGGAAGCCGGCCTTGACGTACTCGCCCTCGACGTAGGCGCCGGCGGCGTCCTTCTTGGCGACCCGGTTGGTGGCGATCTTCGCGTGGAGGGTCACCTCCTGGCCCTTGCGGTCGACGACGATCGGCACCTCCTTGCCGGCGCTGTCGCGGATGAGGTCGGAGAGGGTGCCCCAGTCCTCGGTCCTGACCCCGTCGAAGGCGACGATCCTGTCCCCCGCCTTCATGCCTGCCGCGGCGGCCGGGGACTGGGGGTCGGACTTCTTGCACTCGTCGCGGTTCTCGCTCTGCGAGATGACGCACGGCGAGACCGAGCTGACGGTGGTGGTCTGCTGCTGGATGCCGAAGCCCATCAGCACGGTGAGGAACAGCACGACCGCGAGGACCAGGTTCATGAACGGGCCCGCGAACATGACGACGACCCGTTTCCACGGCTTGCGCGTGTAGAACAGGCGGCTCTCGTCGCCCGGTCTGAGCTCCTCGAACGCGGCGGAGCGGGCGTCCTCGATCATGCCGCGCCACGGTGAGGTGGAGCGGGCCTCCAGCCGGCCGTCGGGGCCGGGCGGGAACATGCCGATCATGCGGATGTAGCCGCCGAACGGGATCGCCTTGACGCCGTACTCGGTCTCGCCCTTGTGCCGCGACCACAGGGTCGGCCCGAAGCCGACCATGTACTGGGGCACGCGGATGCCGAACATCTTGGCCGTGGACAGGTGCCCGAGTTCGTGCCAGGCGATGGAGAACAGCAGGCCGACCGCGAAGACGACTATGCCGAGGATGAACATCAGGGTCGTCATGCACGCGCCTCCGCGCTCGCCGTCCGGACTGACAGTTCCCGGGCCCGCGCACGGGCCCAGGTCTCCGCTTCGAGGACGTCCGACACGGTCAGTGAGGTTCCCGATCCCGGCGTGCCGTGCTCCTCGACCACCCGCGTGACCGTCTCCATGATCCCGTTGAACGGCAGCGCGCCGGCGCGGAACGCCTCCACGCACTCCTCGTTGGCGGCATTGAACACCGCCGGGGCGGTGCCCGCGAGCTCGCCCACGTGCCGGGCGAGGTTCACCGAGGGGAACGCCTCGTTGTCCAGGGGGAAGAACTCCCAGGTGGACGCCTTGCTCCAGTCGAAGACCGGGGCGGCGTCGGGGACCCTCTCGGGCCAGCCGAGGCCGATGGCGATGGGCCCGCGCATGTCGGGGGGCGTCGCCTGGGCCAGGGTCGATCCGTCCGTGAACTCAACCATCGAGTGGACGTACGACTGCGGGTGCACGACGACCTCGATGCGGTCGAAGGGGATGTCGTACAGCAGGTGCGCCTCGATGACCTCCAGGCCCTTGTTGACGAGGGTCGCGGAGTTGATCGTGATCACCGGGCCCATCGCCCAGGTCGGGTGGGCGAGGGCGTCCTCGACGGTGACGTGCGCGAGCTCCTCCCTGGTCCGGCCGCGGAAGGGGCCGCCGGAGGCGGTGACGACGAGCTTGCGCACATCGGCGCGGGTGCCGGCGGCCAGCGCCTGGAAGAGCGCGGCGTGCTCGGAGTCGACCGGGATGATCTGCCCGGGCTTGGCCAGCGCCTTGACCAGCGGGCCGCCGACGATGAGCGACTCCTTGTTGGCGAGGGCGAGGGTGCGGCCCGCCTCCAGGGCGGCGAGGGTCGGCGCGAGTCCGATGGAGCCGGTGATGCCGTTGAGGACGGTGTGGCAGTCGGAGGCGGCGAGCTGGGTGGCCGCGTCCTTCCCGGCCAGGATCTCGGGCAGCGGCTCCCCCGCGTCGTACTGCGCGCGGAGCGCCTCGCGCAGGGCCGGTACGACGTCCTCGCGGGCGACGGCGACCGTGCGCACCCGCAGCCGGTGGGCCTGCTCGGCGAGGAGGGCGACCCGGCCGCCGTTGGCGGACAGGCCGGTGACCCGGAAGCGGTCGGGGTTGCGCAGCACGAGGTCGATGGCCTGGGTGCCGATCGACCCGGTGGAGCCGAGGATCACCACGTCCTTCGGGCCGTCTCCCGC
>NZ_JAPSKQ010000017.1 GCF_031181555.1 Streptomyces sp.
GCGGCCCGCCGCTCCTGTTCTTCCGATACCGGTTGGCGCCTGCGTGACCTGTGCCGGGAGCGCGGATGTGGGGATGTTGAACGACGTGCGCCCGCGCGGCCGAGGGCCCCACGGGCCGGCCGTGCTCCGGGCGCGCTGCGGTCACTTCGCCGGTGCGCACCGGGCCGGCCGTGCTCGGCACAGGCGCCCGCCGCCACCGCGCGGACGTCGGGAAACCGCTCCCCTCCCTGACGTCCGAAGCTCATGCGGCGCAGACACCCACGGGGTGCGGCAGCCGCCGTCCCCGCGCGGGGTACGAGGCGGGGCCGGGTATGAGCACCACTCCCGGCCCCGCCCGTCCGCCTCGTGCCGGCGAACGTTTCCCTTGTGCGGCCTGCCGCCCTCTCTGTGCTGCCTGCCGCTCCCTCCGTGCGGACCGCCGCTACCTCTTCGCGGCCTTCCGGGTCGCCCGCAGCCACTCCTTGTTCATGTTCGTGATGGAGGTGAGCGGGATGCCCTTCGGGCAGGCGGTGGCGCACTCGCCGGCGAGGGTGCAGCCGCCGAAACCCTCCTCGTCCATCTGCGCCACCATGTCCAGCACCCGGGTCTCGCGCTCGGGCGCGCCCTGCGGCAGGACGTTGAGGTGGTTGATCTTGGCGGAGGTGAACAGCATCGCCGCCCCGTTGGGGCAGGCCGCCACGCAGGCCCCGCAGCCGATGCACTCGGCGTGCTCGAAGGCGAGGTCCGCGTCCGGCTTCGGCACGGGCGTGGCGTGGGCTTCGGGCGCGGAGCCGGTGGGGGCGGTGATGTAGCCGCCGGCCTGGATGATCCGGTCGAAGGCGGACCGGTCGACCACCAGGTCCTTCACGACCGGGAAGGCGGCGGCCCGCCACGGTTCGACGTCGATGGTGTCGCCGTCCTTGAAGGACCGCATGTGCAGCTGGCAGGTGGTGGTGCGCTCGGGCCCGTGGGCGTCGCCGTTGATGACGAGCGAGCAGGCGCCGCAGATGCCCTCGCGGCAGTCGTGGTCGAAGGCGACCGGGTCCTCGCCCTTGAGGATGAGCTCCTCGTTGAGGGTGTCGAGCATCTCCAGGAAGGACATGTCGGGTGAGATGCCGTCCACCTCGTACGTGGACATGGTGCCGTCGGCGTCGGCGTTCTTCTGCCGCCAGACGCGCAGGGTGAGCTTCATGCGTAGCTCCGCTGGGTGGGGTGGACGTACTCGAAGACGAGGTCTTCCTTGTGCAGGGTGGGTGCCGTGCCGGTGCCCGTGAACTCCCAGGCGGCGGCGTACGAGAACTCCTCGTCCTTGCGTTCCGCCTCGCCGTCGGGGGTCTGGGACTCCTCGCGGAAGTGACCGCCGCAGGACTCGGTGCGGTGCAGCGCGTCGAGGCACATCAGCTCGGCGAGTTCGAGGTAGTCGACGATGCGGTTGGCCTTCTCCAGCGACTGGTTGAGCTCCTCGCCGGTGCCGGGCACCTTGATGCGCCGCCAGAACTCCTCGCGGATCTGCGGGATGCGCTCCAGCGCCTTGCGCAGCCCCGCGTCGGAACGGGCCATCCCGCAGAACTCCCACATCAGCTCGCCGAGTTCGCGGTGGAAGGAGTCCGGCGTGCGGTCGCCGTCGACGGACAGCAGCAGGTTCAGCCGGTCCTCGGTCTCGGCCAGCACCTCCTGCACCACCGGGTGGTCGGGGGCGACCTCGTCCTGGTGCGGGTTGCGGGCCAGGTAGTCGTTGATGGTCGCCGGCAGCACGAAGTAGCCGTCGGCCAGGCCCTGCATCAGCGCGGACGCGCCGAGGCGGTTGGCACCGTGGTCGGAGAAGTTGGCCTCGCCGATCGCGAACAGGCCGGGGACGGTGGTCTGCAGGTCGTAGTCGACCCACAGGCCGCCCATCGTGTAGTGCACGGCGGGGTAGATCCGCATCGGCACCTCGTACGGATCCTCGTCGGTGATCCGCTGGTACATGTCGAAGAGGTTGCCGTACTTGGCCTCGACGGCCTTGCGCCCCATCCGCTTGATGGCGTCCGCGAAGTCGAGGTAGACGCCCTGCCCGCCGGGGCCCACTCCCCTGCCCTCGTCGCAGACGTTCTTGGCGGCGCGGGAGGCGATGTCGCGGGGCACCAGGTTGCCGAAGGAGGGGTAGATGCGCTCCAGGTAGTAGTCGCGCTCGTCCTCGGGGATCCTGTTCGGCGGCCGGTCGTCGCCCTTCGCCTTCGGCACCCAGATGCGGCCGTCGTTGCGCAGCGACTCGCTCATCAGCGTCAGCTTGGACTGGTGGTCGCCGGTGCGCGGGATGCAGGTGGGGTGGATCTGCGTGAAGCAGGGGTTGGCGAAGTACGCGCCGCGCCGGTGCGCCCGCCAGACGGCGGTCGCGTTGGAGTTCATGGCGTTCGTCGACAGGTAGAAGACGTTGCCGTAACCGCCGCTCGCCAGGACCACCGCGTCCGCGAAGTACGTGTCGATCTTCCCGGTGACGAGGTCCCGGGCGACGATGCCGCGGGCCCGTCCGTCGACGACGATCAGGTCGAGCATCTCGGTGCGCGGGTGCATCTCCACGTTGCCGGCCGCGATCTGCCTCGACAGCGCCTGATAGGCGCCCAGCAGCAGCTGCTGGCCCGTCTGGCCACGGGCGTAGAAGGTGCGGGAGACCTGAACGCCGCCGAAGGAACGGGTGTCCAGCAGGCCCCCGTACTCGCGGGCGAAGGGCACGCCCTGCGCCACGCACTGGTCGATGATCTCCACGGAGATCTGCGCGAGGCGGTGCACGTTGGACTCGCGGGCGCGGAAGTCACCGCCCTTGACGGTGTCGTAGAACAGGCGGTGGACGGAGTCGCCGTCGTTGCGGTAGTTCTTCGCCGCGTTGATGCCGCCCTGCGCCGCGATGGAGTGGGCCCGGCGCGGGGAGTCCTGGTAGCAGAACTGGACGACCTTGTAGCCCTGTTCGGCGAGCGTGGCCCCGGCGGAGCCGCCGGCCAGGCCGGTGCCGACGACGATGACCGTGTGCTTGCGCCGGTTGGCGGGGTTGACCAGCTTGGCCTCGAAGCGGCGCTTGTCCCAGCGCTCGTGGATCGGGCCGGCGGGGGCCTTGGTGTCGACGACCGGCGCGCCGGTCGTGTAGTCGGTGTAGGAAGTCATGGTCAGCTCACCACTCCGGTCATGACGCCCACGGGTACGGCGAGGAAGCCGGCCGTGAGCAGCAGCGCGAGGACGTTGGCGACGGCCTTCAGGGCGCGGTCGCGGGTACGGCTGCCGACGCCGAGGGTCTGGGCGGCGCTCCAGAAGCCGTGCCGGATGTGCAGGCCGACGGCGAGCATCGCGACGATGTAGATCGCGTTGCCGTACCAGGTGGAGAAGGTGTCCACGACGTTCTGGTAGGGCTTGCCCGCCTCGAAGCCGCCGGAGTGCACGGTGCCGGTGGTCAGGTCCAGGACGTGCCAGACGATGAACAGGCCGAGGATGATCCCGCCCCAGCGCATGGTGCGCGTGGCGTAGCTCGCCCGCGGCTTCTTGTGCACGTACTTGCTGGGCCGCGCCCTGATGTCGCGGCGGCTGAGCTGGTACGCGGAGACGGCGTGGGCGACGACCGCGATCACCAGCACGACGCGGACCAGCCACAGCGTCCACTCGTAGTGCATGAAGGGTTCACCGACGGTGCGCAGCCAGTGCGCGTAGTGGTTGAACTCGCCGGCCCCGAAGAAGATCTTCAGATTGCCGATCATGTGGACGACCAGGTACAGCAGCATGATCAGGCCGCTGACCGCCATCACTGTCTTCTTGCCGACGGTCGAGTCCCACACGGTGCGTGCCATGGACGGCCGTCGGTCCGTCCGCGTTGCCAGAGCCATGTCACCCAACGCTAGGGCCGAAGGACCCTATCGGTCCAAGACATGGTGCGGCTGGTTTCGATAGGGACGCCCTATGATGGAGCCATGCAGTTCCAGCAGCTCCAGTACTTCGTGGCCGTGGCCGAGACCCGGCACTTCACCCGGGCCGCGGAGATGGTCCATGTCGCGCAGCCGTCGCTGTCGCAGCAGATCAAGGCGCTGGAGCGGGAACTGGGAGCGGACCTGTTCCTGCGGGCGCGCGGGAACATCACGCTGACGGACGCGGGCGAGGCGCTGCTGCCGCTGGCCCGGCGGATCCTGGCGGACGCGGACACCGCCCGGCACGAGGTGCAGGAGCTGGTGCAGCTGCGCAGCGGCCGGGTGCGGCTGGGCGCGACGCCGAGTCTGTGCACCGGCCTGCTGCCGGACGTGCTGCGGGCCTTCCACGACCGCTACCCGGGTGTCCGGCTGCTCGTCGAGGAGGGCGGTTCGCACGATCTGGTACGGGAGCTGGCCCGCGGCGCCCTGGACCTGGCCCTGGTCGTCCTGCCCCTGCCGACACCCTCCCCCGCGCTCACCACGGTGGAACTGCTGCGCGAGGACCTGGTGGTGGTGTCCTCCCCGGACGCCCCGGAACCGGGACGGGGGCGGCGCACCGTGCGCATCGCCGACCTGGAGGGGGAACGCCTGGTGATGTTCCGGCACGGTTACGACCTGCGCGAGCTGACCGTGGCCGCGTGCCGCGCGGAGGGCTTCGAGCCGGAGTTCGCGGTGGAGGGCGGCGAGATGGACGCGGTGCTGGGCTTCGTGCGGGCGGGACTGGGCGTCGCCGTCGTCCCGCGCATGGTGGCCGCGCGGTCCGGGCACGGTCTGCGGGTGACGCCCCTGGCCCGCCCGGGCCTGCACCGGACCATCGCCCTGGCCCACCGCAGCGACGTGGCTCCGCCCCGGGCGGCCAGGGAGCTCCAGCGGATGCTGCTGGAGAGATGACCTAGTCGACGTCCGGCGGCACCGGGGTGCCCTGGTGGTAGTACATGCGCCAGCCCGTCTCCTCGTCGCGCTTGCGCCACAGGGAGCTGCGGCGGGCCCGGTGCCCGTCGAAGCGGGTCTCGTACGTGAGGTGCACCAGGCCGGGCGCGAGGAGGACGCCGGTGATCTCCGACGGCTCGTAGACCGGGCCGTCCGCCGCGCTGCCCGGCTTGTCGGGCAGCCCCTCGACCGTGTCCTCGTACGTGTAGCGCCGGCCCGAGGCGCCCACTTCGGTGAACTCCGGGTCCAGCAGACGCACGGCCTCGGTGCGGGAGGAGCGTACGGCGGGGTCCATGAGGCGCAGTTCGCCCTCGATCGCCTCCCTCACCGCGTCCGCTTCGCGGGTTTCGCAGGTCACCCCCACATGATCACCCGCACCCCCGGCATCCCCGCAACCGGGTCACGGCCCTCACCTCGTCGCGTCCACCAGGGTCAGCTCGTGCAGCCGCTCCGGCGGCCCCGGACGGGCGTAGTACCAGCCCTGGGCCGTGTCGCAGCCGAGGATGCGCAACTGCTCGGCCTGGGCTCCCGTCTCCACGCCCTCCACCGTCACCGCCAGGTCGAGGCTGTGGGCCAGCGAGACGATCCCCTCGACGATCTTGAGGTCGACGGGGTCGGCCGGGAACTGCTGCATGCTCTGGGTGAAGGAGCGGTCCAGCTTGAGCACGCTCACCGGGAGCCGGCGCAGATTGGCGAGGTTGGAGTAGCCGGTGCCGAAATCGTCCAGGGCGATGTCGACGCCCATCTCGGCGAGCCGGCGCAGCGGCTTCAGCAGGTCGTCGTCGGCTCCGATCAGCGCCGACTCGGTCACCTCGAGGCACAGCGCGTCCGGCTCCACGCCGGTGCGTTCCAGGATGTCCACGGTGTCCTGGACCAGCCCGGGGTGGGTGAGCTGGCAGGGCGAAAGATTGACGTTGATGCGCAGGGACCCCACGGCCTCCTCGCCGCCGTGCCGTTCCCGCCACTCGCGGGCCTGGCGCACCGACTGCTCGAGTACCCAGCGTCCCAGCGGAACGATCAGCCCCGTGTGCTCGGCGAGCGGGATGAACCGGTCCGGGGACAGGACGCCGTGCTGCGGGTGCAGCCAGCGCACCAGCGCCTCGGCGCCGCGGACGCTCCCGTCGCCGAGGTGCACCAGCGGCTGGTACTCGATGAAGAACTCGCCCCGGTCCAGGGCCGTCGGCAGCGAGGTGGTGAGTCCGTGCCGGGTGATGGCGCGGGCGTCGGCCTCCGGGTCGGCGATCTCGAACCGGTTGCCGCCCGCCGACTTGGCCCGGTACATGGTGATGTCGGCGCTGCGCAGCACCTCCGCCGCGCTGCGTTCCCCGGCCGGTCCCTCGACGATGCCGATGCTGCCGCGCACGGTCAGCTCCCGGCCGTCGACGCTGATGGGGGCGAGCAGCGCGTTCATGATGCGGGCGGCGAGCTCGTCGACCGTGCGCCGGGTGTCGGGGCCGGTGGTCAGCGCCACGAACTCGTCGCCGCCGAGCCGGGCCACCATCTCGCCGGGCGCGGTGGCGCAGGACTGGAGCCGGTCGGCGACCTCGACGAGCAGCCGGTCCCCGGCCGCGTGCCCGAGGCTGTCGTTGACGGTCTTGAAGCCGTCCAGGTCCAGGTAGCACAGGCCGAACCGCTGGCCGTCGCCGGCGTTCAGTGCCTTCTCCAGGCGCTCGAAGAAGAACGTGCGGTTGGGCAGCCCGGTCAGCGCGTCGTGGGTGGCCTCGTAGCGCAGCCGGAGGTTGAGCAGCCGCCGCTCGGTGGTGTCCTCCATGAGGGCGAGCTGGTACTGCGGGGCGCCGTCGGCGTCGCGCAGCAGGGACACCGTCAGGTTGGTCCACAGGACCGTTCCGTCGGGCCGGTTGAACGCTTTTTCGAGGTGGTAGTGCTCGCGCTCGCCGCGCACCAGCTCCTCGTAGAGCTTCCAGGTCTGCGGGGCGTCGTCGGTGTGGGTCCACTCCATGACGTTGCGGCCGCGCAGGGTCTGCTCGGACAGGCCGAACATGCGCCGCAGCGCGCCGTTGACCTGCAGGACGTTGCCGTCCAGGTCGGCGATGCCGATCCCTATGGCCGCGCCTTCGAAGACCGCGCGGAACCTGGCCTCGGTGGCGTGCAGCGCCTGCGCCACCACGCCCTGCGCCTGCAGCGCGGCCTGGGCGATGGACTCCTGCTCGGCCAGGGTCCGCTGCCGCAGCGCCTGCGCGAACCCGGCGGCCATGGCGTGCTGGAGCCTGGCGCAGCGCGCCCGCAGGTCCTCGCGGTCGCCGTCCCCGCCGCAGTACAGGACGAGGTAGGCGTCCACGCAGTCCAGGGTCCGGCTGAGCGCCTCGGGGTCGGTGCAGTGCGCCTCCACCAGCGCGGCGCCGACCGTCCTGCCCGCGTCCGGATCGAAGGTCCTGGCCCGCAGTGCCTCGCTGAGCAGCCGGGCCAGCGGCAGCAGTCGCGCCTCGAACTCCGGCCGGGTCGACGACGTCGAGGTCACCGGGAAGACCGCCCGGCTCCAGATCGTCGCGAACCGGCGCAGTCTGTCCTCCGGCCCGTCCGGTTCCACGCTCACGCCGTACGCCCCACGCCCGCGAAACCGGAGAAGGCGTAGGGATCCTCCTCCTCCGGTGCGGTGTCCGGCCGCCACCGCGGCATCGGCACCAGTCCGGGTTCCACCATGTCGTACCCCTCGAAGAACCGCGCGATCTCGTCGCGCGAGCGCATGATCAGCGGGTTGCGGATGTCCCTGTACACGTCCACCGCGCCCTCGGCCCGGTCCGGCGGCAGCGGGATTCCCTCGTACGAGGCATGGGTGAGCACGAGCAGGCTGCCGGGCGCAAGGGCCTCGCGCAGTTCGGTCACCGCCGCGTACGGGTCGTCCGCGTCTTCCACGAAGTGCAGTATGGCAACGAGAAGCAGCGCCACCGGCCGATTCAGGTCGATCAGCCGCCGCACTTCGGGACTGTCCAGGATCTCCCGGGGCTTGCGGAGGTCCGCGGCCACGACGTCCGCGCCGTCGTTGCCCTCCAGAACGGCCTGGCTGTGTGCCACGGCCACCGGGTCGTGGTCGACGTACACCACGCGCGCGGCCGGGTCGGCCGCCTGGGCCACCTCGTGGACGTTGCCGAAGGTCGGAATGCCGGAGCCGATGTCCAGGAACTGGGTGATGCCCTCGTCGACCGCGAAACGCACCGCCCGCCGCATGAAGGCACGATTCGCCTGCATGATCTTGGGCAGCCCCGGCATGAACTCCATGGCCTTGCGGGCCGCTTCCCGGTCGACCTCGAAGTTGTGCGAACCGCCCAGGTAGTAGTCGTACATCCGGGAAACGCTCGGCACCGAGATGTCGATGCTCCGTGGGGCCCAGGCGGGACGTTCCATGTACCTCTCCAAGGCTCAGGCGATCCGGTGTTCGAGCAGAGGCTACTGATCGCCCGCCAAAGGAGCGACCCCAAACGGAAATTGACCATCCGTTCCCGGTCACTGCCAGTGGCACGTGCCTAATTGGCACCCCTGTGGATGCACACGGAAAGTGCCCGCGGCATTCCGGAGAGTTCCGGTACGCCCGGGAGTTCTCGGGAACACTCGGCGGTTCGAGGAGAAGAGCACCGATAATTCCACGAGTTCCGGTGAACCACGACAAAACGGTCCGCCCCTCCGCGGGCTGCGGAGGGGCGGACCCGGGGCCGGCGGCGTCGGAGCGGACGACACCCTGGGGAGGTTGCTACTTCTCCGACGCGCCGACCGGCTTCCCGTCGGGCCGCACGGCATACCAGGTGCCGCCGACGCCCTGACCGTTGGTGTCGCCGGGAGCCTTGTCACCGGCGAAGGTGTAGACGGGCCAGCAGTCGATCGTCTGCTGGTCGGCGCCGTCCGGGCGGGTGAAGGTCATGTAGCCCTTCTTCTGGATGCCCTTGGTGTCCTCGAAGGCGACCGGCGACACCACCGGCCACTTCTCCAGGCAGGCGCCGGTGCAGGCCGACACGGGCTTCGGCCAGGCCTCGTCCTTCATGAAGCGGTAGACGGTCATGCCGTTGCGGTCGACGACGATCTCCCCGAGCTCCGGGTCCTGGCGGGTGGACAGGCCGGGCCGCTCGGCCGCCTGCGCCTTCTTGCCCTCGGGGTTCAGCGCGTACCACTTGCCGCCCACGCCCTGGCCCTTGACGTCACCGGCGTTGACGTCCTTGGCATAGCGGTAGGCCGGCCAGCCGCCGACGGTGAGCTGCTTGGTGCCGTCGGCCCGGACGACCTCACCGAGCAGCGACTCGTCGATCCCCTCGCCGGCCGTGGCGTCGTCGGCGGGCACCGGCGGCCAGGTCTTGGCGCAGTCGCCGTCGCAGTTGGACCTGGGCGGCTCCGCGGCGTCCTGGTCGAAGCGGTACAGGGTCAGGCCCAGGCTGTCGGTCACCACCTCGCCGAGTTCGGCGTTGGTGGAGACGGCCAGCTCACCCGCCGCGCCGGACGGGCTCTGCGAGGTCTGGGCGCCGCTGCCCGCCTTGTCGGCCCCGGCGCCGATGCCGGCGTAGTCCCCGGCACCCGCCGTGGCGCCGACGTTCTGGCTGTCGGCCTGTGGCGGAGCCTCCTGACCGCATGCCGTCGTCAGGGCCAGCACCGCTGCGGCGCTCGCCACGAGCGAGGCGGTCCGCCAGGTGGTCTTCATCGTCAACTCCACATCATCGCAAGGGTGTTGCAGCGCCCTGCTGTGCCGCCGCTCGACGATGGGTACGCACGGGAGCACCGGCGGTGTTCAACGGGGGCCCGGATTTCTTTCCGGAGCCTTCGATTCCGTCAACGTTCACCGGAAGTGACTCCTTTCGGGGTAATCATCCGACTCCCGGGCGCGCCCCGGCGGATCACACCTCATGATCATCGTCGTGCAAGCATTCGTACCGACCCAATCCCGCGCCGGCGCCCGCGTGTTGGCCGTGGCGACGCTGATCTGGTCACTCGCCGGGATGCCCGGTGCGGCGGTGGCCGACGCCTGCGCGTACGCCTCGACGGGGCCGGGCGGCACGGAGGCGGTGGCGGTCGCGGGAAGCGCCTCCTGGCCGCTGCCCCCACCCTGCGCACCGCCCCCGCCGTCCCCCAGCCCCACCCCCACGCCCAGCCCCACCCCCACTCCCACGCCGGTACCCCCGCCTCCGCCTCCGCCCCCGCCGGAGCCGACGCCGCCCCCGCCTCCCCCACCGAGACCCGCCCCCACCCCGGAACCCGAGCCGCCACCCCCGTCGCCCCCGCCCGCCGCCCGCCCGGCGCCGCCTCCCGCCCGGCCCGCGCCCACGCCCCCGCCGTCGCAGCGCCCCTCGCCGCCCCCGGCACCGTCGGTCACGCCCGAGCCCTCTCCGTCCGCGACCCCCGTGCACTACCCGCCGTACCGGGCGGCACCGGCCCGGCGGCCCTCCCGCAGCACCACGTCACCGCTCACCTTCGTCCTGCTCATCACGACACCCGCGGTGGTCGCCGTCGCCGCGCTGCGCCCGCGCTGAACCCGACCGCTCCTGCCCGACCGCTCCTGGAGGCACCTCTTGCCGGAATGGCTTGTTCTCACCCTCGCGATGCTGGCCGCCTGTGCCGTGGTGGTCGTCATCACCCTCGTACGGCACCGCCGGGCGGCCGACGACGAGGATCCCAGCGAGACCCCGGACGTCATCGAGTACATGACGATGTGGATCGGTGTGGTGTACGCCATCGTCCTGGGCCTCGCCATCGCCGGCGTCTGGGAGGGGCGCAGCGCCGCCCAGGAGCACGTGCGGGCGGAGGCGGTGGCACTGCACGAGATCTCGGAGCGGGTGCGGGTCTACCCCGCCGAGGTCCGCGACCGCATCCGGGACGATGTCAACGCCTATGTCGGACACGTCGTCACCACCGAGTGGCGGACCATGGCGGACGACGGCCGGGTCACCGAACGCGGCACCGAACTGCTCGACCGGGTCCGCCGCGACGTCACCGACTACCGGCCGCGGACGGACTTCGAGGCGCAGGCCTACCAGCCGCTCGTGGACCAGGTCGCCGCCGCCGACCAGGCCCGCAGCGCGCGGGCGGAGTCGACCGGGGAGACCATGCCGGGCGTGGTGTGGTTCGGCCTGGTCACCGGGGCCGTCGTCACCATCGGGATGATCTTCGCGCTGCAGATCCGGCGCACCACCCGCGAACTGGTCCTCGCCGGGCTGTTCTCCGCACTGATCGCCTTCCTGCTCTTCCTCATCTGGGACTTCGACGCCCCCTACAGCCGGGGCATCGCCGCGTCGGCGGACCCGTTCCTGCGGCTCTTCCCGCACATCGGGGACTGAGCTTCGCCCCGGATCCGGTGGGGATCCGGGGCGAAGTCCTCTCGTCACGTGCGGAACGGCTGCCCGGAGGGGAACGGCGGCTCAGATGTGCTTCTCGGCGCGGCGGCGCATCCAGAAGACACCGCCGCCGACGACCGCCGCGGCCACCAGCCCGCCGCCGATGGCGATGTCGGTCGGCGTCGCCCCGCTGGTGCTGCTGCCGCCGATGCCGCCGCGGACGCCGCCGATGACGGTGAAGGCGGCCGGCCGGGTCAGGCTCCTGCCGGAGCAGTGGACCGTGATGTCGTACGAACCGGCGCGGGCGTCGTCGTTGACGGTGGCGGTGCCCTTCGCGGTGTCGTTGCCACCGCGGATGGGCGTCAGGTTCGTCTTCGGGAACGCGTTGGAGGTCGCCGTGCCTCCGTGGGGGCAGCCGTCGACCGTGATGGTCAGCTGGCCACCGGGGGCGATGACGCTGGGCAGGGCGACGATGTTGGACGGACTGGGAACCCGCCCGGCGTCCGCGACGGCCGCCGGGGCGGTGACCCCGAGGACGGCGACCGCGGCGCCCGCGGCCGCCAGGGCACGTGAGTTGCGCATGTGATCCTCCGCGGAAGACGCCCCGGGTCCCGTCCCCGGTCGATCGGCGAGAAAACGTCTCCCGGAAAGACCCTCAGTTGCGGTGCCCGGGCCCGCATTTCGGGAATGGTCCGTACTGGTGAGACCGCATCCCGCGAAAGGCCGTGGGAGGGAGATATCACCGCAGGTCACGGGCCGTCAGAAAATCTTCGTCCGGCGCCACCCCGGATGGCGCACCCCCCGCCGCGGCGGCCACCCGTTCGCCGCCGCCCCGTCGCCGGTTCCGCGCGCGGCGCTTAGCGTTCTGATATGCGCGAGCGACACGGTGACGGCCGTGTCGAGAGGGGAAGGCGAATGTCTGCTTTCTGGCCGGCCGAAGCCGAGGAGGAAGAGGCGCCGCGGAGGAAGCGCGCCCCCTGGGGCGTGATAGCGCTGGTTCTGCTCACCGGCCTCGCGCTCATCCGGAACGGTTCGGGGGAATTCGACGTGGGTCCGCCGCAGCCGGCCAGCGCGGCCGCCGCCGACAGCCAGGCAGCCGACAGCGCTGTGGCCGGCGCGGTCCAGCCGCTGCCGTACGCGGTACCGGACCGGGTCAGGATCCCGGCGATCCAGGTCGACGCGCCGATCATGCCGGTGGGGCTGGACGCGGAGGGCTGGGTGGACGCGCCACCGCCCCAGGACCCGAATCTGGCGGGCTGGTTCACCGGCGCCGTCTCGCCCGGCGAGAAGGGCACGGCGGTCGTCGTCGGCCATGTCGACAACCACCAGGGACCGGCCGTGTTCTACGGACTCGGAGCGCTGAAGAAGGGAAATCGCGTCGAGATCGCGCGCAAGGACGCGAAGACGGCCGTATTCGAGATCTACGGCATCGAGGTCTTCGCGAAGAACAACTTTCCCGGCGACCGGGTCTACGCCTCCAAGGGGACCGCGGAATTGCGGGTCATCACCTGCGGCGGTGCTTTCTCCGAGCAGAACGGTTACGACGGGAACGTCGTCGCCTTCGCCCGCCTGGTCGAGGTGCGCTGAGCGGTCCTGTGTCCGGGCGGGCGGGGACCGCTCAGGCGTACTGCCGGCGGGGCACGGTGATCCGGTACCCCGAGTCCAGCAGTTCGGGCAGATAGGCGCGCAGGGCCCGCACGCTCTGGGAGCGGTCGCCCCCGGCGTCGTGCGAGAGCACCACGACACCGGGGGCGGCGCCGTCCGTCACCCGGTCGACGATGGTGCGGGTGCCGGGCGTGGTCCAGTCGAGGGTGTCGACCGTCCAGGCCAGGGGCTCCATGCCCAGTTCGGCTCCGAGCTGGAAGGCGGCGCGGTTCCAGGCCCCGTACGGCGCGCGGAACCATTCGGGGCGTTCGCCGCAGGCCGTCTCGACGACGTCGCTGGTGCGTTCCATCTCCGAGCGGATCCGGCCGCGGCCCAGGCGGGTGAGCAGGGGGTGCGACCAGGTGTGGTTGCCGACGACGTGCCCCTCGTCGGCCATCCGGACCAGCAGGTCCCTGTTCCCGGCCGCCATCTCCCCGCACACGAAGAACATCGCCCGCACCTCGTACCGGGCCAGTGTGTCCAGGATGTCCGGGGTGTAGCGGGGATCGGGGCCGTCGTCGAAGGTCAGCACCATGATGCGGCCGCGCCCGGACAGGCGCAGCAGCGGTGCGCCGCGCACCGGGGTCCGGCCGGCCACGGTGCCCGGCGGGCCGTAACCGGTCAGGGGCTGGAGGCGGTACGCGGAGGGCTTGAGCGGGCGGCGGGCGGCCTGGGCGCCGGTGGCGGGCACGGCCGGCCGGGCGGCCCGGTCCCCGGTGCCGGTCGCGAGCACTCCGGCCGCACCGGCCGCGCCCAGGGCGGCGGCGCCGGCGACCAACGCCCGGCGGCGCGTGAGCAACTGATCCTTCTGCATGACTCATCAGTCGCCCCGCGGAAGGCCGGCGCCCCCCGGCGGTACCGGGTCGGCGGCACGATTCCACCCGCTCGGCCCACCGGTCGGCCGCGGCGCCGGCCGTGGGCGGGACACCGGCCGTGGGCGCGTCGGCCGGTGCGGTGGTGTCCGATAGCCTCGCCGGTGTGACGCACCAGCCCTCCCCCCGGTTCGAACGGGGCACGGACGGTCCCAAGGTGATCGTCGTCGGAGTGGACGGCTCCGACTCCTCGCTGCGCGCGGCGGCGTACGCCTCCGGGCTGGCCCGGCGCCAGGGTGCGCTGCTCGCGGCGGTGTACGTGCAGCCGGTGATGGCCGCCGGCGCCGCGCTCGGTGCGCCGATCGCCGACGTGACCGAGGAGATCGCCGAGGACCTGGCGGCGCAGATCCGGGACGCGGCCGAGCGGGTGAGGGGGATCTCCGGCCTCCGCTGGGAGTTCCACACGTTCCGCGGCGACCCCTACAACGGCCTGGTGAAGGCGGCGGACGACCTCAAGGCGGACGCGGTCGTGGTGGGCGCCTCCGAGCGGGCGGGCCACCGGATCGTCGGGTCGGTCGCGGTGCGGCTGGTGAAGGCGGGGCGCTGGCCGGTGACGGTGGTGCCGTAGGGCTGGAGCGTGCCCGCGACGTGCGTGGCGCCTTCCGTCGGCGACCCGGTGGGGGCATCATGATCCGCCGTCAGCCGTTTGCCTGTCGCAAAGAGGTGAGGCGCATGGCCGGGTTCCGGATGGGTGAGGGAATTCTCCGCCGCAAACCCATCGAGCACATCGAGGAAACGGAAGTCGGCGAGGGCACGCGGCTGGAGCGCACCCTGGGTCTGGGGCAGCTGACCGCGATCGGCGTGGGCGGCATCATCGGCGCCGGCATCTTCACGCTCGCGGGGACCGTGGCCAACGGCACGGCCGGGCCGGCGGTGCTGATCTCGTTCCTCATCGCGGGTGTCGCCAGCGCCGCCGCCGCGCTGTCGTACGCGGAGTTCGCGGGTCTGATCCCGAAGGCGGGTTCGGCGTACACCTACGGCTACGCGGTGCTCGGTGAGCTCGCGGGCTGGTTCATCGGCTGGGACCTGCTGCTGGAGTACACCGCGATCGTGGCGGTGGTCGCGATCGGCATCTCCGGCTACTTCAGCTTCCTGGTGAACGAGATGGGCGCCGATCTGCCGAACTGGATGCTGGGCGCGCCGGGCACCGGCGACGGTCACCGCGTCGACCTGTTCGCGGCGCTGCTGTGTCTGCTCATCGCCTTCCTGCTGAACCTCGGCATCAAGAACGCGGCCCGTTTCGAGACGGTGGTCGTGGTGCTGAAGGTCCTGGTGGTGCTGCTGGTGATCGCGGTCGGCGTGTTCCACGTCGACACCACGAACTACAACCCGTTCTTCCCGTACGGGGTCGGCGGGGCGTTCACCGGCGCGGCGACGGTGTTCTTCGCGGTGTTCGGCTACGACGCGATGTCGACGGCGGCCGAGGAGTCCAAGGACGCGCAGCGGCACATGCCGAAGGCGATCATCTACTCGCTCGCCATCTCGATGGTCCTGTACGTGGCGGCCTGCCTGGTGCTGACGGGCATGCAGGACTACCGGGACATCGACCCGGAGAGCGGCTTCTCCACCGCGTTCAAGTCGGCGGGCCTGGGCGGGCTCGCGAACCTGATCGCGGTGGGCGCCATCATCGGCATCCTCACGGTGATGTTCACGTTCATGCTGGGTGTGACGCGTGTCTGGTTCGCCATGTCGCGGGACGGGCTGCTGCCCCGCTGGTTCGCCAAGACCCATCCGACGCGGCACGTGCCCACGCGGGTCACCTGGATCGTCGGGGTGGGGTCGGCCGCCATCGCCGGGTTCCTGCCGATCGGCGAGGCGGCCGAACTCACCAACATCGGCATCCTGCTGGCGTTCGTGGTGGTGTGCACGGCGGTGATCGTGCTGCGCTACCGGCAGCCCGAGCTGCCGCGCACCTTCCGCACGCCGTGGATGCCGGTGGTGCCGGCGCTGGGTGTGGTCTTCTCGATCTGGCTGATCACGTTCCTGCAGTGGCAGACCTGGGCGCGGTTCGCCGTGTGGTTCGCACTCGGGCTGGTGATCTACTTCGCGTACTCCTACCGGCGCTCGGAGCTGGCGCGGCGTTAGGAGACGGCCAGGAGCGTCAGAGAGCGCCCAGGAAGTCCAGGAGGACGCGGTTGAAGACCTCGGGGCGTTCCATGTTCGGGTAGTGGCCGGTGCCGTCGATGGTCACGGACCGGCCGTCGGGGACGGCACCGGCGAGCCGCTCGGCCGCGGCGTGCATGTCGTCGGGTTCGAGGCCGCCGTTGACGGTGAGCACCGGGACGCCGATCTGCGGCAGGCGGGCCCAGGAGCCGGTCACGGGTACGTGCTGGTCCTTCTCGTCCGGTGTGTGCTTCGAGAGCGTGTGGAGGGCCATCTCGCGCAGCCGGCGCAGGATGTCCGGGTCGATGTCGCCGGCGGTCCGGTGCGGGCCGGGCGCGACGCTCAGGAAGGCCTTGAGCCAGCCCTCGATGTCACCGGCGCCCAGCGCCCGGGCGCTTTCGGCCTGGATCTCCCGGTGCCAGGGATCGGTGTACTGGAAGTCTCCGGTCGCGGCGCCGCAGGTGACCACCGCGCGGACGAGTTCCGGGTGCTCCAGCACCGTGTCGGTGGCGATCACGCCGCCCATCGACAGGCCGACGAGGACCGCGGGTCCGGCGCCGGCATGGCGCAGCAGACCGGCGAGGTCGTCGGCCCAGCGGAACGGCTCGGTCGCGTTGGCCGAGGACCCGTGGCCGCGGACGTCCGGCGCGATCACCCGGTAGTGGGCGGCGAGGGCCGGAATCTGGGCGTCCCAGACGCGGTGGTCCACGTATCCGGAGTGGATCAGGACGACAGGGTCACCGGATCCGGTGTCGAGGTAGGCGAGGTCGCCGTCGGAGGAGGCGAAGGAGCGGAGTTCGGAAGCGCCATTCATGACAACCAAGGTGTCATTTTCCGAGAGGTTTGGCAACCAAGGTGTCATGATGGTGGGGTGAACGACACCGACAAGCCCCTGCCGCCCGACGAACTGGGCCCGCGCCTGATGGAGGTGTTCGATCTGGTCGGCCCGCTGTACCGGCGGGTGCAGCGCAAGGTCGAGCAGGGCGAGGCCGTCGAGGGGCTTTCCGTCGGCGTGCGCGCCGTGCTGGACCTGTTGCACAAACACGGGCCGATGACCGTCCCGCAGATGGGCCGCGCCCAGGCGATCAGCCGCCAGTTCGTCCAGCGCATGGTCAACGACGCCGCGGCGCGGGGGCTGGTGGAGAGCATCCCCAACCCCGCGCACCAGCGGTCCTCGCTGATCCGGCTCACGGACGAGGGCCGGACGGCGATCGCGGCCGTGGTCGCCCGTGAGCACGCCGTGCTGCGGGACGTGGGCGGCGGTCTCACCGACGCCGACGTACGGACCTGTGTGCGGGTGCTGGCCGAGATGCTGAAGCTCTTCGACCACGTCGACGTGAACTGACCGCGTCCCGCGGCCCGGGGGTCCTACTCCCCCATGACCAGTCCGTCCTGCGCCGCGCCGCGGCTCAGCACCACGTCCCGGATCCGGTCGCGCACGGCCCGCACCTCGGCGCCCTCGGCGAGCGCCCGGTTGAGGTTGACCACCCGTCCGGCGTCCACGTCGAAGAGCTGCGGGACGAACTCCGCCCGGGTCACCTCCCAGCGGCCGCCCGGACGCGCCGGCGGGGCGAAGGTGAAGCGGCCGAGCGTGGACCGGTTGCCGCGCGGGTCCCGGACGCCCTCGTGGTTGAACATCTCACCGGCGATCTGGTCGCCCATCCCGTAGATCACCCAGGTGCCGTTGACCTTCTCGTAGGCCTGCGGGACATGCGCGTGCGTACCGAGGATCAGGTCGATGTCGGGGCGGTCCCCGGTGCGGGAGGCGGTGAGCGAGCGGGCGAGGGTGACCTGCTGCTCGTCGGGGGCCTCCTGCCATTCGGTGCCCCAGTGCAGGGAGACGACGACCACGTCGGCTCCGGCCCTGCGCGCGGCCCGGGCGTCGGCGATGATCCGCGCCTCGTCGATGAGGTTCACCGCCCAGGGCAGGTCAGGCGGCAGCGGGAGGCCGTCGGTGCCGCGGGTGTAGGCGAGGTGGGCGACGCGTGCCGGACCCGCCCGCAGGACGGCCGCCGTGCGGGCCTCCTGCTCGGTGCGCGCCGAGCCGGCGTGCCGCAGGCCCGCTTGGTCGAGGGCGTCCAGGGTGCGGCGGATGCCGTCCGGGCCGTCGTCCAGGGTGTGGTCGGAGGCGGTGGAGCAGCCGTCGTAGCCGGTGGCGGCGAGATCCCGGGCCACCTCGGGCGGGGATGTGAGGACGGGGTAGCCGGTGTAGTCGCCGTTCGCGCCGTACACGGCCTCCATGTGGCACAGCGCCACGTCGGCGCTCTCCACCACGGAGCGGATGCCGGAGAGCATCGGCCGGAAGTCGTGACCGGTGCCGCCCGCGTCGAAGCGGGCGCGTTCGATGATCGAGGCGTGCGGCAGCACGTCCCCCGAGGCCACCAGGGTGAAGCCGCGGGCCGGCGTGGCGGAAGGGGCCGGACGGCCGGATTCCGGCGGTCGGTGGTCACGGGCCTGACAGGCGGCACCCGCGGCGAGGACGACGGTCAGGGCCACGGCCACCTGTCTACTGCGTGTGATCATCACTTCACTCCGCTGTAGTCGTATTTACTGGTGAACAGGTAAGAATCCGGTTACGGGCTGCCGCTGCTCCGACACGCTCATTAGGCCGTCCGGCGTGTGAGAACCGCCGCCCCGACCGTTCGTCGAACCGTTCGTCGACGCGATCGACCGTCCGTCGCACGCCCCTGCGCGCGCCCTGTCCCCGGGGGGCGCCGTACGCTGCCATACGGCCATGACGGCCGGAATCACACTCACGAACGGGACGACCGCCGAGCACGAGCTCGCCGCACTGCAGCGCGAGCACGGCCGGCCCCTCTTCGCGCTGCTGCTCCGGCTCTGCGACGGAGACCGGCAGCGCGCGGAGGACCTGGTCCAGGAGACGCTGGTGCGCGCCTGGCAGCATCCCGAGGCCCTGCGCGCCGAGAACTTCGACTCCGTGCGGCCCTGGCTGCTCACGGTGGCGCGGCGGCTCGCGATCGACGCGCGGCGTGCCCGGCAGGCGCGGCCGGCCGAGGTCGGGGACGCCGTGCTGGAGAACGCGCGGGTGATCTCCGACCACGCCGAGCGGGCCGCGGCCACGCTCGACGTCCGCGAGGCTGTGAAGACACTCACTCCGGAGCACCGTGAAGTACTGGTGCTCGTGTACTTCCAGGGGGCGAGTGTGGCGGAAGCCGCGGCGGCCCTCGGGATTCCACCCGGTACCGTGAAGTCCCGCGCGTACTACGCGCTGCGTGCCCTGCGCCGGGTGCTTCCGGGATACGCCGCCGACCTGCGGTGAAACCGGACGTCGGGTCAAACCTCCGTAAAGCGCCTTGCCGATGACCCCCGTTGAGTAATCGGCTGTCCTCATCCGTGTTCCGGACCGGGGATCCGGGGTCGGGCGACGCGCACGTACCGGAGGAAGGCAGGAAGGGATGCTGCACAGAGGTCAAGAGAGCACGGACGGCTCCGGCGACGGTGAACTGACCGTCCCCATGGCCTGGTTGTACGCCGAGTACATCGCCGACGAACTGCTGCGCAGCGGCGATCTCATGCCGCCGACGTCCTTCGAGTTCCGGGCCGGCCGGGACGCGCTGGCGCTGACCGTCTTCCTGTCCGACACCGACGGCGAGCTGTCCGGCGTCCGGGTGGTCACCCAGCTGGAGACCTGGCTGTCGCTGACCGCGTACGACCAGCCGTGGCAGGAGTGGGTCGAGGAACGCCTGGCCCACCTGGCCGCGGACGCCGCCGCGTCCGGCGGTGCCGCGCCGGAGGCGGACCTGGAGCTGGCCCGGCAGGCCTGGCGCTGGCTGCAGGAGACGGAGCTGCTCGCGCCCGATCTGAACGCGGTGCCGGGCGGCGGCTCGGTGGCCGGTGAGGACGAGGGGCCCAAGGTGTGGACGCCGGCCTGGCAGCTCGGGCTGCCGCTCGGCCACCTCGCCATCCACCTTTTCTAGATTCCTCGGGGATCCGACCAATCCGCGGGCCGGAGGGCTCCGAATCCTTCGGTCACGATTCGGCACGTTGCTTGAGTGATCCGGCTGCCTGGTGCGTACCGGTGGGAGCAAGGAGTGACCCCACCCCCACCCAACGGCACGAGGATTCGGCATGAGGTCCCTGGAGAGGCATCGCGACGTCGGCGCCTACGCGCTCGGCGTGCTGGACGAGGCGGAGGCGTTCCGCTTCGAGGACCACCTCATGGAGTGCCCCAGCTGCGCTGCCCAGGTGACCGAATTCGGCCCGACCGCACGGCAGTTGATGCTGTACCGGCGCTCTACGCCGCGGCTGGTGCATCCGCTGGCCGAGCCGGGCCCGAGGATGCTGGACCGGCTGCTGTCCCAGGTGGCGGCCCGGAACCGGGCGGGGCGCCGCAGGATGCTGCTCGCACTGGCCGCCTCGGTGGTGTGCGCGGTGTCCGCGCCGGCGGTCGCGATGGTGACGGGCGACGGTGGCGGGGCCGCCGTGAGCATCGCGGCGACCGACGAGCGGTCCGGGGTGTGGGCGCAGGTCACCACGGAGGACGAGGCCTGGGGCAGTCAGGTGGAGCTGAAGGTCAAGGACGGGGCGGGTCCCCGCGCCTGCCATCTGGTGGTGGTCGGCCGTGACGGCTCCGAGGAGACCGCGACCAGCTGGAGCGTGCCCCGGCACGACGCCCGGCCCAGCACGATGCTGGGCGGATCCGCCCTGCACCCCGAGGAGATCGCCCGCTACGAGGTCCGTACCGCGGACGGCGAGCACCTGGTGACCCTGCGGCCCCGGTGAGCCGGAACCGGCGCGGCCCCGGCTGAGCAGCCGGGAGGGCCCGCGGCCGGCCGGGGATGTGCCGCCGGTCCGGCAGGCCGGGCAGCGCGCCCTTGGCCTGTCGGCGTTCGCCGGGCGGCGGATCCGCCGTGCGCCGCTCGTCGAAGTCGCCGGCCGGCGGGTCCGGGCCGAGCCGGGTGACGCCCGGACCTCCTGCGGACCGGCCGCGACGTACGCCGCGGGCCCGCTTCCGGTGCCGGCCCTCGACGGCCGTCGGGGGCGGGGCGCGGGTCTTCGGGGCGCTGGTCACCACGGGCGGTACGCGTACGGTCCCGTGGCCGGCGGGGAGGTCCTCGGGCGCCCCGGCCCCGGGGAGTTCCGGCACGGGGCGAGAGCGCGACCGGGGGCGGGGTCAGACCGGGTCGGGCTCCTTGGCGACGACGAACTCGCACCACACGCACTTGCCGCCGCCGCGTGCCTCCACCCCCCAGACGTCCGTGAGCATCTCGACCAGCAGCAGGCCGCGGCCGGAGACGCCCGACTCCCCCGCATCGCGGCGGCGCGGCAGGGCGCTGGAGGAGTCCTCGACCTCCACGCGCAGCCGCCGCTCGCTGCCGGTGAGGGCCCGGAGGGTGACGACCGCGGCGCCCTCGGTGTGCATCAGGGCGTTGGTGATCATCTCGTCGGCGACCAGTTCGACCTCGTCGGCGCGGTCCCGGGCACCCCAGGAACTGACCGCCGTGCGGATCATGCGCCGGGCCTCGGAGAGTGCCTCGGGATCGCCGGGTGCCACGTGCTGCTGGAACCGGCCGCCGGAGCGCGGGCTGTCCAGGGCGCGGCGGCGCAGCAGGAGCAGGGCCACGTCGTCGCCGCCGCCGCGTTCCCCGGCCGCGTCGATGAGCCGGTCGGCGAGCTCGCGCACGTCGTCGGGGCCGGTGGTGACGAGCGCGGAGAGGGCCTCCATGCCGTCGTCGAGGTCGGTGCCGGGCTGCTCGACCAGGCCGTCGGTGCACAGCAGCAGGGTGTCGCCGGGGTCGAGCTCCATGGTGCTGACCGGGTAGTCGAGCCGCCCGAACTCGGCGGACAGGCCGAGCGGCAGCCCGCCGGAGACGAAGACGCGGTGGCAGGAGCCGTCGGTGCGCCGCACCAGCGGCTCGATGTGACCGGCCCGGACCATCTGGAGCACGCCGGTGGACAGGTCGGCCTCGGCGTAGAGGCAGGTCGCGGAGCGGTCGGTGTCGAGTTCGTGCAGGAAGACGGAGGCGCGGGCCATCACGGTGGCCGGCGGGTGCCCTTCGGCGGCGTAGGCGCGCAGCACGATGCGCAGCTGTCCCATGACGGCGGCGGCGTGGGTGTCGTGGCCCTGGACGTCACCGATGACGGCGCCGACCCGGCCCCCGGGCAGCGGTATCAGGTCGTACCAGTCGCCGCCGATGTCCCGGCCGACGGAGCCGCCGATGGTGGCGGCCCGGTAGCGCACGGCGACGTCGGCGCCGGGCACGCTGGGGATGGTGCGCGGCAGCATGGCCTGCTGCAGGCCCTGGGCGAGGTCCATCTCCTGCTCGTAGAACATCGCGCGCTGCAGGCTCTGGGCGATGCTGCTGCCCAGGGCGACCAGGACGTTGCGCTCCTCGGCGGAGAAGCCGCGCCGGTCGCTGTACAGCAGGCCCATCGCGCCGATGGGGCGGGCCTGGACGATGAGCGGCAGATAGGCGGCGGAGGTGATGTTCAGCCCGGTGATGCCCTGCCACAGCCGCGGGTAGCGCTCGGCGAACTCCTCCGGTGACTCGATGAAGCGCGGACTGAGGGTCCGCACCGCCTCGCTCATCGGGTACGGCTCGTCGATCCGGGTGACCTCGGTGCCCGGCACGAAACTGTCCTCGGGGCCTTCCGCGATGAGCCGGATCCGGTCGGCCTCGACCAGACCCATGACGAGGCTGGTGGCGCCCAGATGGGTGAGCCCGTGGGTGTCCTTGAGGACGTCGATGACGTCCTGCACGGTGCGGGCGTGGGCGAGGGCGGCGGTGGCGAGCTGGACGATGTTGGTCTGCCGGCGGCGGGCGTCCTCCTGGGCGGCCTGCTCGCGCCGGGCCTCGCTGTCGGCGAGTTCCTGGGTGGCGTCCCGGACGATGCCGATGATGCGGCGGGGCCGTCCGGTCTCGTCACGGCGGATGTAGCCCTGGGTGTGGGTCCAGCGCAGGGAGCCGTCGCGGCAGCGGACCCGGAAGTAGGCGCCGTAGTTCTCGCTGCCGTCCTTCAGCGCCTGCGACACGGTGGTGTCCAGGCGCCGGGCCTCGCCGGGCGGGACCCGCTTCCCCAGGCTCTCGGGACGGTCGTCGTACTCGTCGGGGCGCACGTCGAAGATCTCGTGCGCCCGGGCGTCCATCTGCATCACCCCGGTGTCCAGGTCCCAGTCGAAGCTCCCCATGCGGTTGAGCGCCAGGATCGGATCCGGGTGGTCCGGCCAGTCGTCCGGGAGTGACGGGGCGCTCGCTCCCCGATCAGCCATGGGCCCACCTTGCCAGGGTTCGTCCGATTCTTCGACCGCTGTGCCGGAAGAGCGGACCGCCCGGCACGGCCGCCGTCCGTGGGGGAAGACGTCGCGGAGGCTTTCGAGGATGCGGTCCGCCGTCGCGGCTTTCGGGGATCTGTGCGACTCCTGCGCGCTTCCTCCACGCGGGTTGCACAGGCCGCGCGGTGGCATACGGGGAGTCACAGGGGGCGATGGAAGGTCCGGCGGGACAATGGCGGAGGGAGCGCAGTGCCGTGGAGTGGTTCACCGCATCCGACTACTGGCTGACCCGGCTGGTCTTCCAGCGGTCGCTGGCCGGGCTGTACCTGGTCGCGTTCCTGACGGCGGCGCTGCAGTTCCGTGCGCTGATCGGGGAGCGCGGCATGCTGCCGGTGCCGCGTTTCGTCGAGCGGGTGCCGGCGCGCCGGTCGCCGAGCCTGTTCCACCTGCACTACTCGGACCGGTTCTTCGCGCTGTGCGCGTGGTCCGGCTGCGCGGTGTCGGCGGCGCTGCTCGCGGGGCTGGATTCGCTGCTGCCGCTGTGGGGCGGGATGCTGCTGTGGCTGGTGCCGTGGGCGCTGTACCTGTCGATCGTCAACGTCGGGCAGACCTGGTACTCGTTCGGCTGGGAGTCGCTGCTCCTGGAGGTCGGCTTCCTCGCCGTCTTCCTCGGCAACGACGAGGTGGCCCCGCCGGTCGTCGTGCTGTTCCTGCTGCGGTGGATCCTGTTCCGCGTGGAGTTCGGCGCGGGGCTGATCAAGCTGCGCGGCGACGAGTGCTGGCGGAAGCTGACCTGCCTGGACCACCATCACGAGACGCAGCCGATGCCGGGGCCGCTGAGCTGGTTCTTCCACCACCTGCCCAAGCCGCTGCACCGGGTGGAGGTGGCCGCGAACCACGTCACCCAGCTCGTCGTGCCGTTCCTGCTGTTCGCCCCGCAGCCGGTCGCCACGGCCGCCGCCTCGCTGATGATCGTCACCCAGCTGTGGCTGGTGCTGTCGGGCAACTTCGCCTGGCTGAACTGGATCACGATCGTGCTGGCCCTGTCGGCGGTCGCCTTCCCGGCCGACCCGCCGGACGTGCCCGGCCCGCCGCTGTGGTACGTGGTGGTCGTCCTCGCGGTGTCCGCGCTGCTGCTCGCCCTCAGCTACCGTCCGGTGCGCAACATGCTCTCCCGCCGCCAGGTGATGAACCGCTCCTTCGACCCGCTGCACCTGGTCAACACCTACGGGGCGTTCGGCAGCGTCAGCCGGGTCCGGTACGAGGTGGTGATCGAGGGCACGGCGGACGAGGCGGCCCGGCAGGACTCCGACTGGCGGGAGTACGAGTTCAAGGGAAAGCCGGGTGATCCGCGGCGCTGGCCGCGCCAGTTCGCCCCGTACCATCTGCGGCTCGACTGGCTGATGTGGTTCGCCGCGCTGTCGCCCGCGTACGCCGGGCCGTGGTTCGGCGCGCTGGTGGAGCGCCTGCTGGAGAACGACCGCGACACGCTGAGGCTGCTGCGCCGCTCCCCGTTCCCGCCGGACGCGCCGCCCCGGTACGTCCGCGCCCGCCTGTTCCGCTACCGCTACACGACCTGGCGGGAGCTGCGGGAGACGGGCGCGTGCTGGGAGCGGACGTACGTGCGGGAGTTCCTGCCGCCGACCCGGCTGGCACAGCCGGCTCAGAGGCCGTAGACGCGGACGGCGGTGGTCTCGAAGAGCTGACGGCGTTCGGTGGCGCCGAGGCCCCGGGCCAGCGCCCGCGCGGTGGAGAGGACGTCGCCGTACGCCGCCGCCAGGGTGCACACCGGCCAGTCCGAGCCGAACATCAGCCGGCCGGGCCCGAAGGCGTCCAGCACGACGTCGGCGTACGGGCGCAGGCCGTCGATGCTCCAGGAGGCCGGGTCGGCCTCGGTGACCAGGCCGGAGAGCTTGCACACCGTGTTCGGCAGGGCGGCCAGGGCGCGGACGTCGGACGCCCAGGGTTCGAGCGTGCCCGAGGCGACGGGGGGTTTGCCCGCGTGGTCGAGGACGAAGGTGAGCCGCGGCAGCGCCGCGGCCGCCCGGACGCACGCCGGGAGCTGGCTCGGCAGCACCACCAGGTCGTAGGCCAGCCCCGCGTCGGCCACGGCGGCGAGTGAGCGTTGTACGTCCGGCCGCAGCAGCCACTCGGGGTCGGGCTCGCTCTGGACCTGGTGGCGGACGCCCTTCAGGTACTGTCCGCCGGGCAGTTCGCGCAGCCGGGCCAGTTCGTCGGCGACGCCGGGGCGGGTGAGGTCGGTCCAGCCGACGACGCCGGCGATCGGCTCGTGCGCGTCGGCGAGGGCCAGCAGCTCGGGGGTCTCCTCCGGGACGGTGACCGTCTGGACGAGGACGGTGCGCTCGACACCGGCCGCCCTCGCCTGGGGGATCAGGTCGTCCATGGTGAAGTCGCGGCGCAGGGGCCGCAGGCCGGGTCCGGTGATCCAGTCCTGGTCGCGGACGGACAGGTCCCAGACGTGGTGGTGCGCGTCGACGGTCACGGCGGCTCCCCCACTCCGGGCGGGACCGGGTCGGGGCGCCCCCGGGTGTGCGGGGCGACTCTCACGAGGGCTCCTCGGCGGGGACGGGTGCGTCGGACGGCAGCAGGCCGGTGTCGCGCAGCTCCTGCCAGAGGGCGGCGGGCACCGGGGTGGCGAACTGGTCGGCGCAGTCGTGGACTTCGGCCGTCGAGCGGGCGCCGACCAGCACGCTCGCGACCGCCGGGTGGGCGGCGCAGAAGGCCAGGGCGGCGGCGCGCAGGGTGGTGCCGTGGCGTTCGGCCGCTTCCCTGATGCGCAGGGCGCGGTTCAGCAGCGCGGCGGGCGCGGGCGCGTAGTCGTACGTGGCGCCCGGCCGGGGGTCCGCGAGCAGACCGGAGTTGAAGGCACCGCCGATGACGACGGACGTGCCGTGTTCCAGGGCCGCGGGCAGCAGCGCGGCCGAGGCGCTCTGGTCGAGCAGGGTGTGGCGGCCGGCGCACAGGACGACGTCGACGTCGGTGTCGCGGACGAAGCGGGTGAGCATCGCGGTCTGGTTCATGCCCGCGCCGATCGCCCCGACGACGCCCTCCGCGCGGAGCTCCTCCAGGGCCGGGTAGCCCTCGCGGAAGGCCTGTTCGGCGTGGTCGTCGGGGTCGTGGAGGTAGACGACGTCGACGCGGTCCAGGCCGAGGCGTTCCAGGCTCGCCTCCAGGGTGCGCCGTACGCCGTCGGCGCTGAAGTCCCAGACGCGGCGGTGGGTGGCGGGCACGGCGAAGCCGTGGGCGAGGTCGTCGCCGCCGGCGTCGGCGGGTTCGAGGCGGCGACCCACCTTGGTGGACACGGTGTACTGCTCGCGCGGGTACTCCCGCAGGGCCGCGCCGAGGCGGCGTTCGGCCAGGCCGATGCCGTAGTGCGGCGCGGTGTCGAAGTAGCGGATGCCGCGCCGCCAGGCGGCCCGCACCGTCTCGTGCGCCGCCTCCTCCCCGACCTCGGTGTACAGGTTGCCGATCCCGGAGCTGCCGAAGGCCAGGCCGGTGACCTCGACGCCGCTGCGGCCGAGCCGGTTCACCGGTCCGCCGGGCGCGGCCGCAGTCCCTGCATGCCGCCGTCGACCGCGAGGGCCGTGCCGGTGGTGGCGCCGGACAGCGGGCTCGCCAGGTAGGCGATGGCGCCCGCGACCTCGGCGGCCGAGACCAGGCGGCCGGTGGGCTGGCGGGCCTCGAGGGCGGCGCGTTCGGCGGCCGGGTCGTCGGCCGCGTCGAGCAGCCGGCCGACCCAGGGGGTGTCGACCGTGCCCGGGTTGACGCAGTTGACGCGGATGCCCTCGTGGACGTGGTCGGCGGCCATGGCGAGGGTGAGGGAGTACACGGCGCCCTTGGTGGCGCTGTACAGGGCCCGCTGCGGCAGGCCCGCGGTGGCGGCGACGGAGCAGGTGTTGACGATCGCCGCGTGCGCGGAGGCGCGCAGGTGCGGCAGACAGGCGCGGGCGGTGCGGACCATGCCGAGGACGTTGACGTCGAAGACGCGGTGCCATTCGTCGTCCGAGTTGGCCTCCACGGTGCCCTGCGCACCGATGCCGGCGTTGTTGACCAGTACGTCGAGGACGCCGTGGCCGCCGAGGCCGTCCACGGCGGCGGCCACCGCCGCGCGCACCGAGGTGTCGTCGGTGACGTCGGCGCGGTACCCGGTGAGGGGCGCGCCGACGGACGAGGGGTCCAGGTCGAGGACGGCCACCCGGGCGCCGCGCTCCGCCAGGAGGTCCGCGGCGGCCCGGCCGATGCCGGAGGCCCCGCCGGTGACCAGGGCCGTCAGGCCCTCGAAGTCGCTCATGCCACCTGCTCCTTCTCCTTCTGCGGGTCCGTGTCGGCGGCCCAGAAGGCGCCGTCGGGGTAGGTGTACCGGGCGAGGGACTCCGGGCGCATGGCGGCCGAGAAGCCCGGTGCGAGCGGGGCCCGGTAGTGACCCTCGCGGACCACCACCGGGTCGAGGAAGTGGTCGTGCAGATGGTCGACGTACTCGATGACGCGGTCCTCGGTGGTGCCGGAGAGGGCCACGTAGTCGAACATCGACAGGTGCTGGACGAGTTCGCACAGGCCGACTCCGCCGGCGTGCGGGCACACCGGCACGCCGTACTTGGCGGCGAGCAGGAGGACGGCCAGGTTCTCGGGGACCCCGCCGACGCGGGCCGCGTCGATCTGGACGACGTCGAGGGCGCCGGCCTGGAGGAACTGCTTGAAGACGATCCGGTTCTGCACGTGCTCGCCGGTGGCCACCTTCACCGGGGCGACGGCCCGGCGGACGGCCGCGTGGCCGAGGACGTCGTCGGGGCTGGTGGGCTCCTCGATCCAGTACGGGTCGAACGCGGCGAGCGCCCTGGTCCAGCGGATCGCCTCGGCCACGTCCCAGCGCTGGTTGGCGTCGACCGCGATGCGCACGTCCGGTCCGACGACCGCGCGGGCGACCCGGCAGCGCCGGATGTCGTCCTCCAGATCGGCTCCGACCTTGAGCTTGATCTGCCGGAAGCCGTCGGCGACCGCCCGCGCGGCGAGCCGGGCCAGCTTGTCGTCGTCGTAGCCGAGCCAGCCGGGTGAGGTGGTGTACGCGGGGTAGCCGCGCTCCAGCAGCCGGGCCGTGCGCTCCTCGGCGCCCTCCCGGCCGCGGCGCAGGAGGGTCAGGGCCTCCTCGGGGGTGAGGGCGTCGGTGAGGTAGCGGAAGTCGACCTGCCGGACGAGCCATGCGGGGTCGGCCTCGGCGAGCAGCCGCCACAGCGGCCTGTCCGCGCGCTTGGCGGCCAGGTCCCAGACCGCGTTGACGACCGCCCCGATCGCCATGTGCATCACGCCCTTCTCGGGTCCGAGCCAGCGCAGCTGGCTGTCGCCGATCAGGTCGCGGTTCAGGACGGAGGGGTCGGCGCACAGCTCGTCGGCGGACCGTCCGACCAGATGGCCGCGGAGCGCCTCGATCGCGGCGACCTGGACGTCGTTGCCCCGGCCGATGGTGAACGCGAAGCCGTGCCCCTCGTGGCCGTCGGCGGCGTCGGTGCGCAGGACGACGTAGGCCGCCGAGTAGTCGGGGTCGGGGTTCATCGCGTCGGAGCCGTCGAGTTCGCGGGAGGTGGGGAACCGGACGTCGTAGGTGTCGACGGCGGTGACGCGGACGGGCTGCGGGGGCACGGAGGGCCTTTCGCTGGGCGACGATGACCGCATACTTATCAGACCACTTGCCGCCGGGAACACCCCCCGGACGCAATGAACCGCCCTTTCGAGCACACATGGTCGGACCACTTCCGTCGTTAGACTGCGACGCACCCGGTGAGTGGAGGAGCGGCGTGGAGGAGACGGCCCCGCGGAAGGGCACCGTGACGCAGCGCGGCATCGAGCGGATCAAGGCGATGATCGCCGAAGGCGGGCTGGCACCGGGGCAACGGCTGCCCACCGAGCGGGATCTCGCCGCCCAGTTGGGCATGTCCCGCAGTTCGATGCGGGAGGCGATCCGTGCGCTCACGGTGCTGGGCGTGCTGGAGGCCCGGCACGGCTCGGGCATCTACGTCACGCGGCTGGAGGCCGCGGACCTGCTGGAGACGTTCGGGGTGGTGGCCGATCTGTCCCGGGGGCGGCGGCTGGTCGAGCTGCTGGAGGTGCGGCGGGTCCTGGAGTCGACGGCGACCGCGCTGGCGGCGGCGCGGATCACGCCGGACCGGCTGGCCGAGGTGGGAAGGCGCCTGGCGGCGATGAACGCCACCGACGATCCCGAGGAGATCCTCGCCCACGATCTCGCCTTCCACCGCGAGATCGCCGCGGCGGCCGGCAACGAGACCATGGCCGCGATCCTGGACGGGCTGTCCTCGCGGACCCTGCGCGCCCGGGTCTGGCGCGGCTACCAGGAGGAGGACGCCTTCGCCCGCACCCGCCGCGAACACGCCGCCATCCACCGCGCCCTCGTCGCCCGCGACCCGGAGGCCGCGCGGGCGGCGGCGGCCGCACACGTGGGCGAGGTCGAGGAGTGGCTGCGGGCGCGGACGGCGGGCTGAGGGGCGCGGGACCGGACCGCGGCCGGACCGGTCCCGGCGCACGGGTCAGGCCCGCTTCAGCCGCAGCGTCATCAGCTCGAAGGGGCGCAGCCGTACGCGGATCCGGCCGTCGTCGAGGCCCGGCGGCTCCGTGTCCGCCAGCGGGCGTTCCAGCAGGTCGGTCACCTGGACGTCCGCGGCCGCGAACCCGGTGGTGAGCGTGGCGCGGGCACGGCCCCCGTGGGCCTCGTGGAAGCGGACGACGACGTCGCCACTGCCGTCGTCGGCCAGCTTGACCGCCGTGACCACCACGCACTCCTGGTCGACCGTCACCAGCGGGGCGACCTCGCCGGCCCCGGTGAGCCGCCGCTGGGGCAGGTTGATCCGCCAGCCCTCGCGCACCGCGTCGCCGATCCCCGCGCCCGGCACCAGCGCGTGCCGGAAGCGGTGCACGCCCTGGTCGGTCTCGGGGTCGGGGAAGCGCGGGGCGCGCAGAAGGGAGACACGAACGGTGGTGGTCGTACCGCGGTCGCCGTCGGTGCGGACGGTACGGGTCACGTCGTGGCCGTACGTCGAGTCGTTGACGACCGCGACGCCCCAGCCCGGTTCCTCCAGGTGGACGAAGCGGTGGTTGCACGCCTCGAACCTGGCCGCCTCCCACGAGGTGTTGGTGTGCGTGGGCCGGTGGACGTGCCCGAACTGGGTCTCGGACGCGTACCGTTCGGCGTGCAGGTCGAGCGGGAAGGCGAGCTTGAGGAACTTCTCCGTCTCGTGCCAGTCGACCTCGGTGTCCACCACCAGCCGCCGCTCCCCCGGCGCGAGCGACAGCACCTGGGTGACCCGGGAGCCGCCGAAGGAACGCGCGACCCGCACCGACGCGCCGTCCTCCCCGGCGGCGATCTCGTCCACGTCGGTCAGATCGGTGACCGTGTTGCGGTAGAACGCGTCGACGTCCCAGGCGTCCCACATGTTCGGGAAGTCCGGGTGCAGTTGGAGGAGGTTGCCGGCCCGCCCGGGGGCGATGGCCTCGCGGTCGGCCTCGATGTCGCGGGCGGAGACCACCAGGCCCCGGACGTCGATCTCGACCCGCAGGATCCCGTTGGCCAGGACGTACCCGCCCCCGGCACGGCCCGACAGCTCCGTACGCCCCTGCTCCGCCGGGGTGCGCGCACCGCCCGCCGGGACGCCCGCGCGGGAGTGCGGGGCGGCGTTGAAGACGAGCGGGGTGGTGCCCTCGCCGGCCAGGGCGCGCTGGGCGGCCTCGACGATGCCGTTCAGCTCCTCCGCGATCCGCTCGTAGGTCGCGCGGGCCTCGCGGTGCACCCAGGCGATGGAGGAGCCGGGCAGGATGTCGTGGAACTGGTGCAGCAGCACCGTCTTCCAGATCCGGTCCAGCTCCGCGTACGGGTAGGGGAATCCGGTCCGCACGGCCGCCGTGGCCGCCCACAGCTCGGCCTCGCGCAGGAGGTGTTCGCCGCGCCGGTTGCCCTGCTTGGTCCCGGCCTGGCTGGTGAGGGTGGCGCGGTGCAGTTCGAGGTAGAGCTCGCCGACCCAGACGGGCGGTTCCGGGTACTCGGCCTCGGCCTTCGCGAAGAACGCGGCCGGCGTCTCCCAGGTCACGGTCGCCGACCCCTCGAGGTCCCTCAGCCGGGCCGCCCTGGCGACCATCTCCCGGGTGGTGCCGCCGCCCCCGTCGCCCCAGCCGGTGGGCGCCAGCGAGCGCCGGGCGACGCCCTTGTCCCGGAAGTTGCGGACCGCGTGGGCGATCTCGCCGCCCCTCATCGAGCAGTTGTAGGTGTCGACGGGCGGGAAGTGGGTGAAGATCCGGGTGCCGTCGATGCCCTCCCACCGGAAGGTGTGGTGCGGGAACGTGTTCGTCCGCGACCAGGAGATCTTCTGCGTCAGCAGGTACCGGGAGCCCGCCGCCCTGATGATCTGGGGCAGGCCCGCGGCGAAGCCGAAGGTGTCCGGCAGCCACGCCTCGTCGTTCTCGATGCCGAACTCGTCGAGGAAGAACCGCTTTCCGTGCACGAACTGCCGGGCCATCGCCTCCGAGCCGGGCATGTTGGTGTCCGACTCCACCCACATGCCGCCGGCCGGCACGAACCGCCCGTCGGCCACGGCCTTCTTGACCCGGACCCACACCTCGGGCCGGTGCTCCTTCACCCACGCCCACTGCTGGGCCTGGGACATGGCGAAGACGAACTCCGGCTCGTCGTCGAGCAGCGCGGTCATGTTGGCCGCCGTACGGGCGGCCTTGCGCACGGTCTCGCGCAGCGGCCACAGCCACGCCGAGTCGATGTGCGCGTGCCCGACGGCGCTGATGCGGTGGGCGGAGGGCACGGCGGGCGCGGCGAGGACGCCGGTGAGCCGTGAACGGGCGCGCTGCGCCGTGCCGTTCACGTCCTGGAGGTCGATCGCGTCCAGTGCGCTCTCCACCGCTCGCAGGATCTCCCAGCGGCGCGGCGACTCCACCGGCAGCTCGGCCATCAGCTCGCCGAGCACCTCCAGGTCGATCACCAGCTGCCAGACGGTCTCGTCGAGGACGGCGAGGTCCATCCGGGCGAGCGTGTACTGCGGTTCGCCGCCGGCGGTGTCCTTGTCGCCGAGTGGTGTGGGCCGGAAGGGGTGGTGGCCGAGGATGACGGGGTTGGAGGCGGCCTCGATGTGCAGGCGCACCTCCTCGCCGCCCTCGACGGGGGCACCGATCCGCACCCACTGGTTGCGCGGGTTCAGGCCCTTCACCGGAGTGCCGTCGGGCCGGTAGACCAGGCCCTCGCACTGGAATCCGGGCATGTCCTCGTCGAAGCCGAGGTCGAGGATCGCCTCGACGGTCCTCCCGGCCCACGCCTCGGGGACGGTCCCGGTGACCCGGAACCAGCTGGTGCCCCAGGGAGCACCCCAGCGGGCGCCCGCCTCGACGGGTTCGGGCTCGGCCGCGAGGCCCTCGGCGACCGGGACGGGTTCTCCGGGTGCGTGCCACACCGCGACCTCGAGGGGGACGGACTCGGGGTACACGGCGGGACGGATGCGCTCGTCGAGGACACGCCTGAGGCGGGCTTCGACCAGGGTGCGGTCGTCATGCATGCGGGGTGCTCCGTAGCGGTGGCGGGGGTGGACGGGTCGGCCGCTCAGGGCGGTGGTCACCAGGTGGGCGCGGGGTCACGCGTCCGGACGTGGTGTACAGCTCCCCCACCGCGCGCGGTTCGAATCACCTCCGGCGCTCCCCCGGTTCGGGCCGGGGGCCGCCGGCGATCCGGCGCCCGCGGCCCGTGGCCGGTGGTGAACGCACCGGCCCGGTCGCCCGGACTCTCGACGTGAGGCCCTGGCCAGGGCACAGTTCTCCCTGCGTACTCGCCGGTACGCACTGCCCTGTTCCCCCTCGCCACGAGGAGCCGAAGGTGACCAGTTGGGTCGGCCGGACCGCCGTCGAGATCGCCGCCGCCGTACGGGAGAAGCGGGTCGCGCCGCGGGAGGTGGTCGCGGAGCACCTCGCGCGGATCGAGCGGCTCGACGGGCGCATCGGGGCCTTCCGCACGGTACGGGCCGAGGCCGCCCTCGCCGAGGCCGACGAGGTGGCCGCTCGCGCCGGGCTGGGCGAACTGCCCCTGGCCGGGGTGCCGGTGGCCGTCAAGGACAACCTCGCCGTGCGCGGCGAGAGCATGCGCGTCGGGTCCGCCGCGACCCCGGACACGCCCGCCGGACGGGACCACGAGACGGTGGCCCGGCTGCGGGCGGCGGGCGCGGTGGTCGTGGGGCTGACGAACGTGCCGGAGCTGTGCGTCTTCGGCACCACCGAGGGCGTCCACGGCACCGCCCGCAACCCCTGGGACCCGGCGCGTACCGCGGGAGGGTCGTCCGGGGGCAGCGCGGCCGCCGTCGCCGCCGGGATGGTGCCGATCGCGCTCGGCAACGACGGGATGGGTTCGCTGCGCATACCGGCCGCCAACTGCGGCCTGGTCACCATCAAGCCGGGCCGCGAGGTGGTGCCCGCGGGGATCGGGGACGGTGACTGGTTCGGGATGTCGGAGAACGGGCCGCTCGCCACGACGGTCGAGGACGCCCGTCTGATGCTCGAGGTCCTCGCCGGCGCCGGGGCCGTGCGCCGCCCCGGGAACGACACCCGCAGGATCGCCGTGTCCCTGCGCAGCCCGTTGGCCGGCGCCCCCGTGACCCGGCCGTACGCGGCGGCCGCCCGGGAGGCCGCCGGGGTGCTGATCAAGGCCGGGCACCAGGTGCGGCGGGCCGATCCGCCGTACCCGGTGTCGCTGGGCGTGACCGCGCTGGCCCACTGGACGGCGGGGACGGCCGTGGACGCACGGGGTGTCGACGCCCGGCTGCTGACGCGGCGCACCCGGGTGCACGCGGCCATCGGCCGGCGCTGCGAGCACACCGTGCGTTCCGGGGCCGGCCGGGAGCGGCTGCGGCAGCGGCTGGAGCCGTTCTTCGCCGAGTACGACGTCCTGCTCACCCCGGCGCTGGCCCGCCGCTCCCCCAAGGCCGCGCCCTGGCACGAGCGGGGCTGGCTGCGGAACGTGGCCGCCAACTCGGCGTACTCACCGCTGACCCCGCCCTGGAACCTGACGGGCTGGCCCGCGATGTCCGTCCCGTTCGGAACCCTGCCGTCCGGCGCGCCCTGCGCGGTCCAGCTGGTGGGCCCTCCGGGGTCGGAGGCGGGTCTGCTGGAGATCGCCGGGCAGTTGGAACAGCGGCACCCGTGGCAGCGGATCGCGCCCCTGGAGTAGCGCCCCGGCCGGAAACGGTGTTGCCGTGGTCCGCGGCGGGCGCCTAGGGTCGGCCGGGTGACTGCCGGGTCGGCCGTGGGCCATACACGTAAGGCGCTCCCGGCCTCGGTGTGAGGCCGGTGGGGGGCCTCCCCCCGCTCGAGCGGAGCCGACAGCCGGGAGGGGCACGCGCCCCGCCTCCTTCTCCGCGTTCCTTCCGCCGCGCCTCTCGCGCGGCGTCCCCGACGGAGACGACAACCCGGAGACGAATCCAGCCATGCCCGAAGCACAGCACTCTTCCACGACCGAACCGCCCGCCACGACCGTCCGGTTGGACCACACCGTCGTCCACGCCCACGACCGGCGGCTGTCGGCGGAGTTCCTCGCCGCGATCCTGGGCCTGGAGGTCGGCGCCCCGTTCGGGCCGTTCCTGCCCGTCGACCTCGGCAACGGGGTGACGCTCGACTTCTACGAGAAGCGGGACGAGCCGATACAGCCGCAGCACTACGCGTTCCTCGTGCCCGGGGAGCGGTTCGACGCGATGATCGCCCGCCTGGAGGCGGTCGGGGTCACCTACTACGCCGACCCGGGGCACACCGAGCCCGGCCGGGTCAACGACCTGTTCGGCGGTCGCGGCGCCTACTTCGACGACCCGGACGGCCACAACATGGAGATCATGACCCGGCCCTACGTCCGGCCGTAGAGACGGGACCCCCGGTCACAGCGCCCGGTACATGATGTGCAGCCCGACCCGGCCGTGCCGGGGATGCTCGTACGCCTCGGGAACCGTCCCGAGGATCTCGAACCCCAGGGACGTCCACAGCCTCACGGCCGGGTTGGTCTCGACGACGGCGTTGAACACCATGCCCCGGTAGCCGGCCGCCCGGGCCTCGGTCAGGACGTGCTCGGCGAGGACGCGGCCGAGGCCCCGGCCGGCACGGTCCGGGTCGACCATGAAACCGGCGTTGGCGATCCGGGCGGCCGGACCGCCGTAGTTGGGGGTGAGGTAGGCGGAGGCGACGACGGCCCCGGAGTCGTCCTCGACGACGTAGACCTGTTTGGCCGGGTTCATCCACAGGGCCCGGGCGTCCTCCTCGGAGGTGCCCGGGTCCCACGTGTAGGTCTCGCCCGCGGCGACGATGCGGTGCCAGAACGGCCAGATGCGCGGCCAGTCGTCGGAGGTCGCTTCCCTGATCGGCATGGACGTGAGTCTGGCATGCCGTGCGACCGGCGATCGCGAAGGGGTGGCGGATGTCAGTCGACGCTGGGGAGGATGTGGGGCTCGGCGAGGTCGTCCTCGTAACCCGCGAGGCGGATCGGGGCCGACCGGGCCCACACGTCCAGGCTGCCGAGCTCCCCGGGCCGGCGGCCCGCGCGCTCCGGGCGTTCCTTGGGACGCTGTTCGCGTTTCGTCTTCTCCGGTGTCACCGCGCACTCCTTATGTGTCGGTCACCCTAGGGACGTGCTGCGCCGGTCCTGCCGCGCCGTGCGCCGGACGTCCGCTCGGGCCTGTATCGAAAGCGGTTCGGACGCGGTGGCGCCGGTAACTCGAGGGAGAGCAGGCCGTTGTGAACCGGCTTGTCCCATGACGGACCGTGGGTGCGGGTAGGACCCTTGCTGCTGTCCGTCCTCATCAGGGTAACCAAATGAGCGGCCCCCTGCTCGATGGGGCTCAAAACCGAGGGTAACAATCGCGCGTCGCGCCGTACTCAACGCCCCCCAATGTGCCCCTATTTAGGCATGCACGCACTTTGCCCGGTCACTCATTCGGACTACACGGCGTCGGCGTTCTCGGGAAGACCGCGTGGTCATGGCGAAGTTCAGGTCCCGTTGGCCGACACGCAAGCTCGTCATGGTCTGCTGCCGCACGGCAACGGCTGTCTCCCGGGAGGACCGGCGCATGGAGCTGCGCACCGTCGAGGAGCTGATGGACCTGCTGTACGCGTGTCGGGGCACCCGGGAGGTGCCGGGCCGGGGCGGCACCCCGGTCGACGCCCACGAGCACGCGCTGCGGACCGCCGCGCTGCTGCGCCGCGGCCGGCCCGCGGACAAGGAGCTCCAGGTGGCGGGCCTGGTGCGGCCCGTCGGCCTGCTGCTGTGGCCGGCCGAACCGGTGGGACGGGCCGACCGTGCGGCGGACGCGATACGGGCCCTGCTCGGCGAGCGGGTCGCCGGCCTGGTCCGCCGTCACCCTCGAAGCGGCCCTCCCGCCGACGACGACCTCCTCACCCTGCGCGCTGCGGACGAGGAGGCCCGCGCCACCTGTTTCGACGCCGGGGTCCTGGAGGACTGGCGCACCGTGCTGGAGCTGCTGGCGGCGCGCAACTCACGGCTGGGCGCGGTCGACTGACGGGCCGCCGGTCCGTCCGCCGCCGTCACCACTTGCCGGGCGCGTAGTCCTTCAGGAAGACGCCGTACAGGTCCTCGCCCGCCTCGCCGCGCACGATGGGGTCGTAGACGCGGGCCGCGCCGTCGACCAGGTCGAGCGGGGCGTGGAAGCCGGCCTCGGCGAGGCGCACCTTGTCCGGGTGGGGGCGCTCGTCGGTGATCCAGCCGGTGTCGACGGCCGTCATCAGGATGCGGTCCTTGTCGAACATCTCCTGGGCGCTGGTGCGCGTGAGCATGTTCAGGGCGGCCTTGGCCATGTTGGTGTGCGGGTGGCCGGCGCCCTTGTAGCCGCGGGCGAAGACGCCCTCCATGGCGGAGACGTTCACGATGTACCTCCGCCGGGCCGGGGAGGCCGCCATGGCCGGGCGGAGCCGGCTGATGAGGAGGAACGGCGCGGTGGAGTTGCAGAGCTGGACCTCGAGCAGCTCGACCGGAGTGACCTCCTCCACCGTCTGCACCCAGCTGTTGGTGTCGTGCAGGTCCGGGACCAGACCACCGGCGTCGATCGCGGTGCCGGCGGCGATGCGCTCCAGGGAGGCGGAGCCGGAGACCAGCGCCAGGTCGGTGACGTCCTGCGCGGTGAGCGCGCCGCTCCCGGCGACCGGGAGCTCGGCCACCGCGCCGGAGCCGAAGGTGCCGATCACCTCGGCCGCGGGCAGTTCACCGGCGGGCAGCGGGGCGGACTCGGCGGCGACCAGCTCGCTGTAGGCCTGCGGGGAGCGCCGGACGGTCTGGGCGGCGTTGTTGATGAGGATGTCGAGCGGTCCGGCGGCGGCGACCGAGTCGGCGAGCGCGACGACCTGGGCGGGGTCGCGCAGGTCGATGCCGACGATCTTCAGCCGGTGGATCCACTCGTCGCTGTCGGGCTGGGCCTTGAAGCGGCGGATGGCGTCGTTCGGGAAGCGGGTGGTGATCGTGGTGTGCGCGCCGTCGCGCAGCAGCCGCAGCGCTATGTACATGCCGATCTTGGCGCGGCCACCGGTGAGCAGGGCGCGCTTGCCGGTGAGGTCGGTGCGGGCGTCGCGCCGGGCCCGGTTCTCGGCGGCGCACTTCTGGCACAGCTGGTGGTAGAAGTAGTCGACCTCGACGTAGCGGGTCTTGCAGACGTAGCAGGAGCGGGGGCGCTGGAGGATCCCCGCGATCTGACCGGGCGCGACGCGGGAGGACGGCAGGATGCCTTCCGTCTCGTCGTCGATGCGCTCGGCGGAGCCGGTCGCGGTGGCCTCGGTGACCGCCCTGTCGTGGGCGGTCTTGGCGGCCCGGCGTTCCTGGCGCCGGCGCTGCTTGACGGTGCGGTAGATGTGCGAGGTGGCCCGGCGGACCAGGATCGCGTCCGGGTGGTCGACGTCGAGCTTGTCGAGTTCCTCGAGCACGCTGAGGCAGACGGCGAGCCGCTCCGGGTCGATGCCGGGCCCGTGTGCCACCGCGTCCGTGGCCCGGGGGCCGTCCTCTGTCACCGTCATCGCCGCTGCCGTTTCCCGCTCTGCCGTCGCGGCGCTCCGTATCGCGCCCGCTGTCGAACGGGGGATTTTACGGAGCGTCGGGCCGCAGCGCCAAACCCGCGGTGATCAGGTGTCGCAGGCGTCGATCAGTGTCTCCGCCTCCTCGGTCACCGCGGCGGCCAGCCGGTCGAGGTCCGGGACGGCCGCGCCGTCGGCCACCAGCCCGTAGTGGACGCGTCCGCGGTAGGTGGAGACCGCGACCGCGAGGGAGTGTCCGGGGGCCAGCGGCGCGAGCGGGAAGACCGCGCCGAGCGGGTCGCCACCGAGCTTCAGGCCGAAGCCGGGCAGCGGCACGCTGGTGACCAGGACGTCGAACCAGAGGCGGGCCGCCTGGCCGAGCAGCGGTCCGCCGAGCCGGTGGCCGAGCGGCGGCACGTGGTCGGCGAGCAGGGCGACGGCACCGGCGCCCCGGTGGGGACCGGCGTCCTTGTTGCGGTCCATGGCGGTGCGCACCAGGGCGAGGCGCGCGAGCGGGTCCCGCTCGTCGACGGGCAGCCGCAGCAGGTACCCGGAGAGCCGGTTGCCCTGCGGGTGGGCGGTGCGCGGCCGGCGCCGGGAGACGGGGACGAGGGCGCGGGGGGCGACGCCCTCGCTGCCGTCGCCGCGCTCGTCGAGCCAGCGGCGCAGCGCGCCGGCGACGACCGCGATCAGTACGTCGTTGACGGTGCCGCCGACGCTCTTGCGGATCCGGTGCACGTCGTCGAGGTCGAGCACCACGCCGGCGGTGCGGCGGGTGCCGCTGGGGGCGCAGCCGAGCGCGGGCGAGGACCGCATGTCGAGGGTGGACCGGGCGACGGCGGCGCCGATGTCCAGGGCCCGTCCGGCGTCGGACAGGGCGCCCCGGACGAGGTCGGGCACCTTGCGCACGTCCGGGATTAGCCCGCGCGGCGGCTCGGCCGGGCGGGGCCGGGGTGCGGGCAGGTCCATCGGGTCCATCAGCGCGGCGGCCAGGGTGAGGGCGCGCAGCCCGTCGGCGAGGGCGTGGTGGAACTTGAACAGCACCGCGAACGAGGCACCGTCCTGTCCCGGCAGCACATGGGCCTCCCAGGGCGGTCGGCTGCGCTCCAGCGGGCGCTCCATGAGCCGCCCGGCCGCGGCGTGGAAGTCGGCGGCCGGGGCGTGCAGCCGGATGTGGTCCACGGGGTCGAAGCCGGGGTCGGGTTCCCGCGCGGCGCCACCGAAGGCGAACGGCCCGCGCAGGGCGGAGGCGAGCGGGCGGCGCAGGGCGGAGGCGAGCGACTCGCCCGGGGCCGGCCACGGGCGCCGGAGCGCCGAGAGCGACGGCCGCGCGGTGAGCGGCTGCCACACGTCCCGGATGCGCATCCGCAGGCCGGGTACGGCGGCGGCCCGGGCGGCGAGCAGGTCGGCCGCGTGGGCGCCCGCGGAGGGCGAGCGGGCCGCGAAGACGCCGAGCGCCCCCAGGTGCATGGGATGGCCGGCGGACTCCAGGTTCCAGAACGCCAGGTCGAGAGGAGCGAGCGGGTCTGCGGTCACGGGCTTGCCTCTCATCGGCAACGGGGCGGATCGGGCGCGGGACGGATCAGCAGTCAATCGCCTCCGACCGATTACGGTCAAGCACGATCCGGCTACGCACAGTTAACATCATGTGGCGTCTCCGCCCCTTCCGACGGTGCGGCGGAAGGGGCGGAACTCGGGTGACCGGCGGGGTTACGGCGGCGCGGTCCGCGCCTCCCCGGGTGTCCTACGCCACCCGGACGGGCGCGGGCCGCCGGTGGAGCCCCTCATCGGGCGGCGCCCTCCGGGGCCGGGCAGCCCGCGGGCCGTGCCCGGGAGGCGTCCCGGATCAGGGCCTCGTGCGCGGCCTTCACCCGGGCCACGTCCGGCTTCATGACGCGGCGGTCGTAGGTGAGCAGACCGTTGAGCTCGCCCTCGACGTCCGTGATCTGGGTGTAGACGGCGCCGTTGCTGCCCCGGCACACCAGCGCGCGCACCTCGTCGAGCTTGGTGAGGTAGTCGTCGGTGTAGGTCGCCGGGTCGACGTCGACGTACGACTGCTGCACCGACCAGGCGTGCCCGGGCACCGCGAGGCCCAGGCCGCCGTACTCGCCGCTGACCAGGGCGCGCTTCCCGTCCGGGCGGGGCGGGAGCGCGGGGCTGGGATAACCGTGCTCGTCCATGATGTCGCCGGTGCCCCCGTCGGCGCCGAGGTTGAGCCCCGACTGGTTGTTGACCAGGCGGGTGGGGTCCCAGGCCTTGGCCTGTTCGGCGACGCGGCCGACGTCGTACTGGCCCCAGCCCTCGTTGAAGGTGACCCACATGACGATCGACGGGCTGCTGAGGTGCTCGTCGATCATCTCCTTCATCTCCCGCTCGTAACGGGCGCGGGCCTCGGCGCCCGGGTTCACCCCGGCCGTCATGGAGGGCATGTCCTGCCACACCAGCAGCCCCAGCCGGTCGGCCCAGTAGAACCAGCGGTCCGGTTCGACCTTGATGTGCTTGCGCACCGAGTTGAAGCCGAGCTTCTTGTGCATGCGCAGGTCGTACGCGAGGGCCTCGTCGGTGGGCGCGGTGTGCAGGCCGTCGGGCCAGAAGCCCTGGTCGAGGGTGGCCATGAGGAAGACCGGTTCCCCGTTGAGGACCGTGCGCGGCACGCCGTCCACCTGCTCGACGGCGATGGAGCGCATCCCGAAGTAGCTGCCGACGCGGTCGTCGCCGACGGTGACCTTCAGCCGGTACAGGAACGGGTCGTCGGGCGACCACAGGCGCGGGTCCTCGATCCTCAGGGTCAGCGGCTGCCCGGTGCGGCCGCTCGCCGTGGCGACCTCGCGCCCCCCGTCGTACGCGGTCGCCGTGACCGGTACGCCGTCCCGGACGCCCTTCGCCTTCACGGTGAGCCGCTCGCCGGGCACGTCGGGGACGAGTTCGAGGGAGTCGACGTGGTCGGGGGCGACCGGTTCCATCCAGACCGTCTGCCAGATGCCCGAGCTGGGCGTGTACCAGATGCCGCTGGGGTCCAGGCGCTGCTTGCCGAGCGGCGGGTTCTCGCCGTGCGCGGCGTCGGTGGGGTCGTACACGCCGACGATGAGCTCCTGGGTGCGACCGGGCTTCAGCGCGTCGGTGACGTCGGCGCCGAACTTGTCGTAGCCGCCCTCGTGCGCGGCGACCTTCGTGCCGTTGACGTACACCTCGGCGCGCCAGTCGACGGCGCCGAAGTTCAGCCGCAGCCGTTTGGCGGAGCCGATGCGCCAGTCCCGGGGGACGGTGAAGGTGCGGCGGTACCACATGCGGTCCTCGTGCCGCTGGATCCCGGAGAGCTGGGACTCCACCGGGTACGGGACGAGGATGCGCTCCTCGAGCGTCTTCCCGACGGGCGGCCGCTCGCCCTCCTCGGCGGCGGCGAACTGCCAGCGGCCGTTGAGGTTGCGCCAGTCCTTCCGGGTGAGCTGCGGGCGCGGGTACTCGGGAAGGGCGTTGTCCGGGCCCACCTCGTCGGCCCACCTGGTGCGCAGCTCGTGGGTGGAGCGGTTGGGGCCGCTGCTCAGGAACGCGTCCACGGGGTCGCCGTCGGCGGAGGTCAGGCCGCCCTGTCCGTCGTAGCGGACGTCGGCGCTGCCGCGGGCGGTGCCGGTCTTGTTGCCGACGACCGGCTCGGCGAGCGTGACGAGCAGCGCCCTGGGATCGGCCGGGTCCGGCTTCGCCGACTTCAGGGGCCACTCGGCGCCGCCGATCACCGCGTTCAGGTGGTCGGTGAATCCGGCCGGGGGCGCGGCGAGCGGCCGGGGGAAGTCGAGCTTCAGGGTGCGGCCGGAGGCGAGGACGGTGGCGGCGAGGGCGCCGTCGTAGTCGAAGCCGTCGGGGAGGCGGAACGCCGACTGCGGAACGGGTTCCTTGGTGCCGCCGGGTTCGGTCCAGCGCAGGTGGAGGTTGGAGCCGCCGTAGTGCTCGAAGTACTCGACCTTGAGGTCGTGGGCCCGGCCGGCGGTCAGCTCGATCGGCTCGGCGGTCTGTTCGCGGTCCCAGTCGTCGACCCAGTGGTCGATGGCGAGCCGGCCGTCGATCCACAGGCGGAAGCCGTTGTCCCCGATGATCGAGAAGGTGTGGGCACCGGTCTTCTCCGGCACGATCTTCCCGGTCCAGCGGACGCTGACGTCGTCCGACCGGCCGGTGGTGACGTTCAGGCGCGGCTCCAGGTTGTCGAAGTCGAGGTGCGGGTCGAAGGCGGTGGCCTTGAGCTCGTGGAAGTCGAAGGCGCCGGGGGCGGAGTGGGTGTAGTACTCGCCCTTCAGGCCGTGGATCTCCACCGGGTCGTCCTCCGCCGCGGTCGCGGCCGGGCCGGTGGCGGTGAGGCCGGCGGTTCCCAGTGCGGCGGCCAGGAGAAGCGCGAAACGGTTTCTGAGTCGTCTGATGCGCACGGATCCTCCGTCGGTGAGGAAGGTGACGGCTCGCTGCTCAGTACGTGGTGCTCAGTGCTCGGCGTTTCCTTGTGTTCCGTTGTGTGCGTTGCACGCGGTCGTACAACGTTGTCATGAACAGTACTTGGCATAACAGCACGGATTCCGCCGTCCGTCCAGGGACATGACAAAGGCCCCGGTGGTCACCACGACCGACCGGGGCCCCACGCGCCCCCCGTGCCGCCGCTACGGCACCCGCTGTCCCTTCCCGAGGGCGATCACCCCGCCCTTGGACACCGTGTACAGCTCCGCGTCCCGCTCCGGGTTGACGCCGATCGCCGCGCCCGGCGGCACCTCGACGTTCTTGTCGAGCACCGCCCCGCGCACCACCGCGCCCCGCCCGACGTGGACGTTGTCGTGCAGCACCGAGCCCTGCACCACGGCCCCCGGATCGACGACCACGCCCGGCGACAGCACGGACCGCGTGACCTGGCCCCGGATCAGGCAGCCCGCGCTGATGATGGACTCGCTCGCCATGCCGCCGGCGTTGAAGCGGGCGGGCGAGAGCTGGCCGGAGTGGGTGTAGACGGGCCACTGCCGGTTGTAGAGGTTGAACGCGGGGCGCTCGGCGATCAGGTCCATGTGCGCCTCGTAGTACGCGTCCAGGGTGCCGACGTCCCGCCAGTAGCCCTGGTCGCGGCTGGTCTCGCCGGGCACGTGGTTGGTGCTGAAGTCGTACAGGGCGGCCTCGCCCCGCTCGGTGAGCTGGGGCAGGATCGAACCGCCCATGTCGTGCACCGACTTCTCGTCCTCGGCGTCCCGCTGGAGCGCCTCGATGAGGACCTTGGTGGTGAAGAGGTAGTTGCCCATGGAGGCGAACACGCACTCGGGATCGTCGGCGAGTCCGGGCGGGTCGGCGGGCTTCTCCAGGAAGCGCTCCACGGTCCGGCCGTCCGCACCCGGGGTGATCACCCCGAAGGCGGAGGACTCCGAGCGCGGCACCCGGATCCCGGCCACCGTGACCCCGGCGCCGCTCTCGACGTGCTGGGCGAGCATCTGGCGCGGGTCCATGCGGTACACGTGGTCGGCGCCGAACACCGCCACGTAATCCGGCCGTTCGTCGTAGACCAGGTTCAGCGACTGCAGGATGGCGTCGGCGCTGCCCAGGTACCAGCGCGGGCCGAGGCGCTGCTGGGCGGGGACCGGCGTGACGTAGTTGCCGAGCAGGCTGGACATCCGCCAGGTGGTGGTGATGTGCCGGTCCAGCGAGTGCGACTTGTACTGCGTGAGCACGCAGATGCGCAGGATGTCGCCGTTGACGAGGTTGGACAGGACGAAGTCGACCAGGCGGTACGTGCCGCCGAAGGTGACCGCCGGTTTGGCGCGGTCCGCCGTGAGGGGCATCAGCCGCTTGCCCTCGCCGCCCGCCAGCACGATTCCCAGGACCGAAGGACCTCCCCCACTCTCGGCTTCGCTCGAGCGGGGGTACCCCCATCGACGCATGGCCGCTCCCCTCACGCCGGATTTCCCCAAGACTGCCCCGGACAGGCGGGACTAAGCCTGTTCGAGGACCTCCTCGTAGAGCCGGACCGTACGGCGGGCCACCGCGTCCCAGCCGAACTCCCCGACCGCGCGCTCCCGCCCGGCCTCGCCCATCCGCCGCGCGGCGTCCGGATCGCCGAGGACCGAGTCGAGGGCCCGCGCGAGACCCGCCTCGAAGTCGTCGTCCGCCTCCACCAGCACCCCGGTCTCGCCGTCCGTCACGACCTCGGGGATGCCCCCGACCCGGGAGGCCACCACCGGGGTGCCGCAGGCCATCGCCTCCAGGTTCACGATGCCGAGCGGCTCGTACACCGAGGGGCAGACGAACGCGGTGGCGTGGGTGAGGAGCTGGATCACCTCCGGGCGGGGCAGCATCCGCGGGATCCAGTGCACGCCCTCGCGGACCCGGCTCAGCTCCTGGTACAGCTCGCGGAACTCCCGGTCGATCTCGGGGGTGTCCGGGGCGCCCGCGCACAGCACGACCTGCGCGGCCGGGTCGATGCCGCGCACCGCCCGCAGCAGGTGGGGCACGCCCTTCTGGCGGGTGATGCGGCCGACGAACAGCACGTACGGGCGGGAACGGTCGAGGCCGATGCGGTCCAGGACGTCGGTGCCGGGGTCGGGGCGGTACAGGTCGGTGTCGATGCCGTTGTGCACGACGTGCACCCGGCCGGGGTCCAGCGCCGGGTAGCAGGCCAGGATGTCCCCGCGCATGGCGCCGGAGACGGCGATCACCGCGTCGGCGGCCTCGACGGCGGTGCGCTCGGCCCAGCCGGACAGGGCGTAGCCGCCGCCGAGCTGCTCGGCCTTCCAGGGGCGCAGCGGCTCCAGGGAGTGGGCGGTCATCACGTGCGGGACGCCGTGCAGCAGCTTGGCGAGATGGCCGCCGAGGTTGGCGTACCACGTGTGGGAGTGGACGAGTTCGCAGCCCCGGAGGGCTGCGGCCATGGCGAGGTCCACGGAGAAGGTGCGCAGCGCGTCGTTGGCGCCGTCGAGCGCGGTCCAGGGACGGTGGCGCAGCACGCCGTCCGTGCGGCCCTCGCCCCAGCAGTGCACCCGGAGGTCCACCAGGGGCCGCAACTCCCGGGCGAGGAACTCCACATGGACCCCGGCGCCGCCGTACACGTCCGGGGGGTACTCCCGGGTCAGCAGTCCCACTCGCACCCGTGGACCCCCTGTCTGAGCGGACGTTCCTCCCATGGTCACCCGGACGGGGCGCGGGGGGAAGAGCGAGGCGGACGTGTGAAGCAACAGTCGCCGCAGACGCCCCCGCCCGGCACCCGGTAGTACAGGCAGCAGCTGCGCCGCCGGAAGGCGGTGCCCGAGAGGGTTCCGGTGCCGGCGAGCAGGGGGTGCGCCAGGAGTTCGGCGGCGAGGGATGCGGCCCGGGCGCCGACGTCGGTACGGCCGTGGCCGCGCCCCCAGCGGTCCAGCTCCCGGGCGGCGCCCGCGAGCGCGGAGGCCGCGTTGCCGCGCAGCAGGCCGCGTGCGAGGCGGTGGCGGGAGCGCAGGGCCGCGGCGAGGGGTTCGAGGTGGCCGTGCAGCACCAGGTCCGCGACGGTCGCCGCGTCGCCGGACCGTGCCCGTACGTCGGTCAGCCACAGATCGTCGGGGGCGGTGCCGTCGGGGTCCCAGCGCAGCAGCCGCGGGTCGAGGTCGGGGACCGCCCCGTACAGGGAGGCGCAGCCCAGCGCCACCGACCACAGCCGGGCGGCGAGCCCCTGCTGGGCCACCGAGGCGGCGACCCGCGCCTCGGGGGTGCCGAGGGCACCGGCGACTGCGCACACCCGTGAGGCCAGGAAGTCGCCGTGGGCATCCGGGCGTTGCGGCGCGTACACCTGCGCGAGAGTGGGCAGCGGCGGGACGGCCGCTGCCGCCGTGCGCAGGGCGAAGAAGCCGCCGACGCGGCGGAGGGCGGTGAGACGGGGGTCGAGGTCCACGACGTGCAGTAGTACCAAGTCCCCTAGGGGAGGCAACCAGGGGCCCTCCGTCCACGGGCGCCCACCCTGGGGATGAGGGGGGCGTCGTCGTACTCCATCGGCAGTACGACCCATTGGGTGCTCAGGGACGACGACGGGAACAGCCGGACAGGGCATCGTGTTGGTCATGAGAGCCGACCCTTCGCCGCGCCGGGTCCCGTGCCCGGGCCTCACGCAGAGGAGCAGCCGATGAGCGCCCTCGCGTTGTCCGTGCTGCTGTCGTTCGTCTCCGCCGTGGCGTACGCCGGCGGAGCGATCGTGCAGGAGCAGGTCGCGGCGTCCTCACCCGGCGATCAGCAGTACGCACCGCTGCGCCGGCCGGGCTGGTGGGCGGCGGTCGCGCTCAACGGCCTCGGCGGACTGCTGCACGTGGTGGCGCTGGCCTACGGTCCGCTGAGCCTCGTCCAGCCGCTGGGTGCCCTGACCATCGTGTTCGCGCTGCCCATGGCCGCGCTGTTCGTCGGCCGCAGGGCCGGGGCGACCGCGTGGCGCGGCGCCATCATGGCGACCGTGGGTCTCGCCGGTCTGCTCTCCCTGGTCGGCGCGTCCGACGCGCAGTCGCTGGACACCGCCCAGCGCGTGGCGGCGGCGCTGGTCACGGCCGTCGCGGTGGTGGCGCTGATGATCGCGGCCCGGGCCGTGCACCGGCATCCCGCGGTGCGCAGCATCCTGCTGGCCACCGCGTCCGGTATCGCGTTCGGCATGTCCTCCGTCTTCACCAAGACCGTCGCGGTCGACTGGACCGGCGGGGTCTCGGCGGCGGACCTGCCGTCCCTCGCGGCGATCGGCGTCCTGGCCACGGCCGGCATGCTCCTGTCCCAGGCCTCCTACCGCGGTGCCGGACTCGCGGCGCCGCTGGCGACGCTGACGGTGGTGAACCCGGTGGTGGCGGCGGCGGTCGGCATCACGATGTTCGGCGAGACCTTCCGCTACGGCACGACGGGCACGGCGCTCGCGCTGAGCTGTGGCGTGGTCGCGGCGGGCGGACTGATCCTGCTGACGACGGAACGGCTGGCGCGCGAGCAGCAGCGGACGGCGGCCGCGCGGGCCGAGAGCCTCCCGTCCGGGCCCGCCGTCGTCGTCCCCGGCTCCGTGCCCGAGACGGTCCCCGCCGCCCGGTCCGTGGCGGCCGCGGAGCCGGAGGCCGGCCCCGCCGAGCGGTTGCTGGCCGCGCTCGGGCTCCCCGAGGACGTGCGCGGGCCGCTTCCGGTGCCCTCCCCCAGGACGCCGCTGGACGGGCCGGAGCCCGCCCTGGTGCCGCTGGTGTCGTACGGGCCCTTCTACGGCGGCCCCTGCGTGCCGGTGCCGGCGGTGGACCGGCACCGGATGCGCGTCAAATCCTGACGCCGCCCGCCCTCAGGTAGGCGACCGGGTCGATGTCCGAGCCGAAACCGGGCCCCGTCCGCACCTCGAAGTGCAGATGGGGGCCCGAACTGTTGCCGGTCGAACCGGAGCGGCCGATGCGCTGGCCCGCGACGACCGACTGGCCGCTCTTCACGGAGATCGCCGACAGGTGCGCGTACTGGCTGTAGCGGCCGTCGGCGTGCCGGATGACCACCTGGTAGCCGAACGACCCCTCCCAGCCCGCGCTGACGACGCGGCCCGCCGCGACCGACTTCACGGACGTGCCGGTGGGCACGGGGAAGTCGACCCCGGTGTGATAGCCCTTCGACCAGGCGGATCCGGCCTTGTGGTACGGCGTGCCGAGGGCGGCGCTCACCGGGGCGACCAGGGTGCCGCCGGCCTCGGTGGCGCGGTCGGCACGGTCGCCGGTGCGCTGCGGAGCGGTCTTCTTCCCCGACGGCTCGGCCGCCTTCGGCTGCTTCGACCGCTTCTTCGGGGCCGGGGATTTCGACGCGGGGCGTGCGGCCGTCCCGTCGGGCAGCGCCAGCCGCTGGCCGGGCAGGATCAGGTCGGGGTCGGCGCCGATGGCCGAGCGGTTGGCTTCGTACAGCCCCCGCCAGCCGCCCCGGACCCGCTCGTCCGTCGCGATGCCGGAGAGGGTGTCGCCGCGGACCACGGTGTACATCTCGGCGCGGCCCGCGCGGGACTGGGGTGTGGTGTGCGGCTTCACGTCCTCGACGGAGGACCGGGCGGCCTTCGCGCCACCGGCCTTCCGGTCGTCACCGCCGGCCCTCCGGTCCTTCTTCTCGCCGCCGCGGTCGGACCTGTCGGCGGCCGGCCGGACGTCGGGGGTCTCGCCGCCCCGGGTCAGTCCGGCCCGGACCGAGCACACCGGCCAGGCGCCGGGGCCCTGCCCGTCGAGGACCTTCTCGGCGATCGCGATCTGCTGGTCCTTGGTGGCCAGGTCCGCGCGCGGCGCGTACCGGGTGCCGCCGAACGCCTCCCACGTGGACTGGGTGAACTGCAGCCCGCCGTAGAAGCCGTTGCCCGTGTTGATGTCCCAGTCGTTGCTGGATTCGCACGTGGCGACCTTGTCCCAGGTCTCCACGTCGGCGGCCTGGGCGGCGCCGGTGCCCATCAACGGGAGCGCCATTCCGGCACCACCCGCGGTGACGGTGAGTGAGGCGCGGTTGATCCTGTTCGGCTGGTACCGGCGGTGCCGGCCGCGCACGGCCATGGAATCCCCTTCGACAACGCGTCAGGAGGGGCAAAAGTAAGCGTTGCGAACTGGCCGTGACAAGACGGCTATCGGCCGCACGGCTGCGCCAAGTGGCCGGGACTCTCCCCCCGTTGCGCCCCGCTGCCACCGCCGGCACACCGCACGCGCGGGCGGGTGCGCCCGCCCGCGGGCGCACGGACGCGTGCGCCGGGTGAGCGCGTCGGGTGCGTGCGGGGAGGGCTTCCGCCCGTATGCGCCTGCGTGCGCGGAGTCGCACGACCCGCGCGTGCGGACGCAAGCACGGCACGTCAGGATGGGCGGGGGCAGGTCTGGCGGGCACCGACCGGCAGCACCGACACCCCGGCAGCACCGACACCAAGGTCACTAGGAGCCAACCCCATGAGCAGTTCAGCGCAGATCGGCGTCACGGGCCTCGCGGTCATGGGCCGCAACCTCGCGCGCAACTTCGCCCGCAACGGCTACACGGTCGCGGTGCACAACCGGACGGCGGCGCGCACGCACGCGCTGGTGGAGGAGTTCGGACACGAGGGCGGCTTCGTGGCGGCCGAGACGGCCAAGGAGTTCGTGGCGGCGCTGGAGCGGCCGCGGCGGCTGGTCGTCATGGTGAAGGCCGGCGAGCCGACGGACGCCGTGATCGAGGAGTTCGCCCCGCTGCTGGAGCCCGGCGACATGATCATCGACGGCGGCAACGCGCACTTCGCCGACACCCGGCGCCGGGAGCGCGAGCTGCGCGAGCGGGGCATCCACTTCGTCGGCACCGGCATCTCCGGCGGGGAGGAGGGCGCGCTCAACGGGCCGAGCATCATGCCGGGCGGTTCGAAGGAGTCGTACGAATCCCTCGGCCCGATGCTGGAGAAGATCTCCGCCAAGGCGGCCGACGGCGCGCCCTGCGTCACCCATGTCGGCCCCGACGGTGCCGGGCACTTCGTGAAGATGGTCCACAACGGCATCGAGTACGCCGACATGCAGCTGATCGGTGAGGCGTACCAGCTGCTGCGCGACGTCGCCGGGTACTCCCCCGCGCAGATCGCGGAGATCTTCCGCACCTGGAACACCGGCCGCCTGGACTCGTACCTGATCGAGATCACGGCCGAGGTGCTCTCCCACGTGGACGCGGCGACGGGCAAGCCGTTCGTGGACGTGGTGGTGGACCGGGCGGAGCAGAAGGGCACGGGCCGCTGGACCGTGCAGATCGCGCTCGACCTGGGCGTGCCGGTGTCGGGCATCGCGGAGGCGGTGTTCGCGCGCTCGCTGTCCGGTCACGCGGCGCTGCGCGAGGCCTCGCGCGGTCTCGCCGGTCCGAAGGCCGCGCCGCTGGGCGAGGCGGAGGCGGCGGCGTTCGCCGACCGGGTGGAGCAGGCGCTGTACGCGTCGAAGATCGTGTCGTACACGCAGGGCTTCCACGAGATCGCCGCGGGCAGCGAGGAGTACGGCTGGGACATCGACCTCGGCGCGGTCTCCGCGATCTGGCGCGGCGGCTGCATCATCCGGGCGGCCTTCCTGGACCGCATCCGCGCCGCCTACGACGCGCGGGCGGACCTGCCGAGCCTGCTGTCCGACGAGACGTTCGCGCGGGAGATCGCCGACGCGCAGGACGACTGGCGCGAGGTGCTGGTCGCCGCGACCCGCCAGGGCGTGCCCACCCCCGGTTTCGCCGCGGCCCTCGCCTACTACGACGCCCTGCGCGCGGAGCGCCTGCCGGCCGCGCTCACCCAGGGCCAGCGGGACTACTTCGGCGCGCACACCTACCGGCGCACGGACCGCGAGGGTTCGTTCCACACGCTGTGGGGCGGGGACCGGTCGGAGGTGACCGCGTAGCGGACCGCGGCGGGCCACGCCGGCCGGCGTGGCCCGCGGAGAAGGGCGGTGGACGGCCTCGACGGCCGTCCACCGCCCTTCTCGTGCGCGTGGGCCGGTTCAGCTCAGCGGCGGTCCGGGCTCCGGGTCGGGCACCGGTTCGGGCCCCGGCGGGATCGGTGAGGGGGAGGGCTCGGGCGGGCCCGGGTGCGGCGGCGGCGGGGTGGGCCGGGGAGGCGGGGGCGTGGGGCCCGGAGGCGGCTCGGGGCCCGGAGGCGGCTCCGGGGGCGGGACCGGGTGGGGCTGAGGGGGCGAGGGGTCCGGGCCCGGGAGGGGACCCGGCTGGACGGGGTCCGGGTACGGCTCGGTCATGGCGGGTGTCCTCCGGCCAGTCGGTCGACGTCGGCTCTGGACTACTCCCCCGCCTACCCGGGGGCCGCGTCCTCAGTCACCCGCCCGTATGACGGCGGGGGCCCGGATGGCGCACTCGGCCGGCCGGGCGGCGGGGTCCCGGACGCCGCTACGGGACGCCCGCTGCCGCCGCGCCCGCCGCGAGTCCGGGGCGCGGGCTGGACAGCACCGGGACGCCGGCCGTGCTGAGCCGCCCGGCCGGCGCCATGGAGGCCTGGGCGAGGACGATCACGTCGGCGCCGGTGACCTCGTCGGCCGCGTCCGCGACCCGGCGTACGTACCCTTCCCGGTCGCCCGCCTCGAAGCGGGCCCAGGCATCCTCGACCAGCACGGTGCGCACCTCGACGGCACGGCCGGCGCGACGCGCCTCCTCCTCGATGAGCACCACCGTGGGCCGCACGGTGCTCTCCAGGGCGGCGAGGACGACGACACGCGGACCGGCGGCCACGGCCGCGCGCGCCATCGGCCGGTCGACGCGCAGCACGGGAACACCCACCTCGGCGGCCGCCGCCTCCGCCACGCCGCCGATGGTCGAGCACGTGCACAGCACGGCCCGGGCCCCGCCGTCGACGGCCTCCCGCACCCTCGCCCGTACGTCCTCGGCGACCGCCTCGGGACCGGCGAGGCGGGCCCGGCGCAGCAGGTCCTCGGCGACGAGGTGCCGCAGTTCCAGGCCGGGACGGTCCTCGTCGCGCAGCGCGTCGAAGACGGGGACGTGGACGGGTGAGGTGTGCAGGAGGGCGAGCACGCGGACGGCCGGGGTCAGAAGTGCCCGGGGTGGGCCGCCAGCCACTGCTTCGCCGCCCGGATCAGCTCCGGACCGGCCGCCGGGGCCTGGTCGGGGTGGCGTTCGGCCCACTTGACGACGTACGGGCAGAGCGGGGCGACCGCGCTGTCCTCGCGCGCGGCGACGGCGTACAGCTCGCGCGCGAGGCCGCCGGCGATGCCCCTGCCCTCGTGGGCGGGCTCCACGATGGTGTGGACCGGCACGAGCGCGCGCCCGGGGGCGTCGAGGACGAAGTACTCGATCCGGCCGACGACCTCGCCGCCCGTCACCGCCTCGAGCCGGCCCGCCGCCCGGTCGTCGCGGATCTCGATGTCACCCATGGACGCGTCACGCTCCTGTCTCGGTCCTCCCCGGTCAGGCCGTGACGGCCTGCGGGCTGCGCTGCTGGTCCGATCCCGGCACCGGCTCGGACGGGTCGGCGCCCAGGGACACGATGCGGTTGTCGCGGTCCACGTGCACGATCCGGGGTTCCAGCGCCCGCGCCTCGGCGTCGGTGACCTGAGCGTAACTGATGATGATCACCAGATCGCCGGGGTGCACGAGATGGGCCGCCGCCCCGTTGATCCCGACGACCCCGGAGCCCCGTTCGCCCTCGATGACGTACGTCTCCAGCCGGGCCCCGTTGGTGATGTCGACGATGTGCACGAGCTCGCCGGGCAGCAGGTCGGCGGCGTCGAGCAGATCGGCGTCGATGGTCACCGATCCCACGTAGTGCAGGTCGGCCTGGGTGACGGTGGCGCGGTGGATCTTGGACTTGAACATGGTGCGCAGCATGGAGAAACTCCCGGTCTGTCTGCTCCCTGCCTGCTTCTTGCAGGTCAAGGGCGGTCTCCGCAGAGTACAACCATTCGCGTGTCCGGTCAGCTGCCGCCAGGTGTTCCAGGACCCACACGGACCCGTTGCCGACTGTCCTGGTGAATGACCAGGACAGGACCGGGCTGCTCCACTCACTCGGTCCCGGCCACAGGAGGAGGGCACAGGGCAAGCGCCTGCCCACCATTCAGCTCGTGCTTCTGCCCGCCAGGGCATCGAGCAGTACGACGGCTTCACCGCGGCTCAGCAACTCGTGGAAGCGTTCGTTGCGGAAGGTGCGCAGGCACGCGTGGCAGCTGCTCCCCGGGCCGCACTCGCGTCCGCCCACGCGTGCGGGTGCGGCCTCGACGACCGGTTCGAGGTGCTCGCCGATCCGGATCACGTTCCCCGCCCCGCCAGGTGTGGTGCCGAAGAGCGGCAGCGAGGGCATGCCGCCGGCTCCGGTGTGGACCGTGCTGTCGATGTCGTCCCGGCTGATCTCCAGGTGGGTGGCCGCGCCTTCCAGCTCGATCTCGTCCTGGACGCTCGGGGGAAGCACCCGGCGGACCGAGGCCGCCGTGCTCTCCGGGACGGGCGTGAGCCAGTCGCGCACGAGGTGGGCCGCACTCTCGCCGGTGGTGTCGTCGGGCAGGAGGTCCTGGCCCCGAGCTGCCCAACGTGCTCGCCTTCGAGCCGAACAAGCAGTACCTGCGGGAGCTGCTGGGCACCCCCATGGCCCTCACCCACCCTCGGCGGGGGCCATGTGCGGAAGGCCCACGAGCGGATCGAGAAGGTGCAGGAGCGGATCCACGGCGGTGAGGCCCGCCGAGCGACAGGGTCATGGCCGAGCACGAGGCGGTGTTCGGCCGCGAGTACCGCGTCCGGACCGGGGGCGAGCACCCCGACCCCGCCCCGCGCGGGAAGTGAGGCCGCCCCGGATGTCCGAGCTGCAGACGCCCCGGGCCGGTGACGACCGGGCCCCCGACATCGGCGTAGTGGCTCTGCTGGGAAGAGGTCGTCCCCCCTTCGTCCGCAGGGCGGTCGAGGGCGGCGAGCAGGTCGTCAGGGACCGCCTCGCGGAGGAGAAGTCGGCCGAGGAGACCCTCGCTGCCCTGGACGGCATGGACACCGACGACCCCGGGTTCACGCCCAGGCTCATGGAACTGCGCACCGGGGTGCAGGGGCACGCCCGGGCGGAGGGACGCTACGGGTTCTCGCACATCCGGCGCAGCACCGACGCCAACCTCGCCGCCATGGCCGGGGCCGTCAGGGCCGCCGAGGCCATCGCCCCCACCCGGCCCCACCCCGGAGTCGAGTCCGCCGCGGCCAACGTGGCCCTCGGCCCCGTGGCCGCCGTGATGGACCGCACCAAGGGCACCGTCCGCCAGGCCATGGGCAAGGACTGACGCCGGCCGGTCCCGGGCCGGGCGGCGCTCGGACCGGGACCCGCGGAGGCCGACCTCCCCGAGGACGAACGCCGCTCCTGGGTGCGAAGCGGTGGACGCCGCCGTCCGCGCCGGCGTCCACCGGCGCGCAAGCGCACCGCGGCGCCGCGTCAGGTTTTGCCATGAGGTGACTGCGGCACTCGGTCACCGCGATGCCCCGCTGCGAGGCGACCATCACGATGAGATGCACCGGCCAGGCGCATCGATGTCGAGCCCGGCATCCGGGCGGAACAGAAGGCGATCGATGACGACGATCGGTGTCGAAGAGGAGTACCTGCTGCTCGACCCGGTCACGGGCCTGCCGGTACCCCTGGCGGACAAGGTGCGTGCCGCGGTCGGCCTGGGTCGCCTCGCGGCCGACCAGGAGGTGCAGTGCGAGCTGCTGCAGGCGCAGGTGGAGGTGGCCACGCCGGTGTGCGGCACGCTGGAGGAGGTCGGCGGGCATCTGCTCCGGCTGCGGCACGCCGTCGGAGCGGCCGCCGAGGGGCACGGCTGCCGGATCGCGGCCTGCGCCACACCCCCACTGCGCCACGGCCGTCCCGTGGCCGTCACCAGCCAGGCCCGGTACCGGGCCATGCTCGCCCAGGCGCCCCAGCTCGTGGCGGAACAGCTGGTCAACGGCATGCACGTGCACGTCGGCGTCCCCAGCCGGGAGACCGGCGTGCAGGTCCTGAACCGGATCCGGGTGTGGCTGCCGACCCTCACCGCCCTGTCCGCGAACTCTCCGCTGTGGGACGGCCGCGACACCGGCTTCGCCAGCTGGCGCACCGTGATCTTCAGCCGCTGGCCGGTCAGCGGCATGCCCCCGCACTTCGCCGACATCGCCGACCACGACCGGCGCGTGCGGCAACTGCTGGACAGCGGTCTGATCTCGGACACCGGTCAGCTGTACTGGCAGGCCCGGCTCTCGGCGCGGTACCCCACCATCGAGGTCCGGTGCCTGGACGTGCAGCTGCGCGCGGACGACGCGGTGATGCTCACGGGCCTCGTCCGGGCCCTTGTGGAGACCGCGCTCGCGGAGGCCGCCGCCGGCGCTCCGGCGCTCGACTGCGACCAGGAACTGCTGCAAGCGAGCATGTGGCACGCCGCCCGCCACGGACTGAGCAGCACCCTGGTCGACCCCGGTGGCCGGCAACGCCGGGCCGGCGAGATGCTGTACGAGCTGCTGCGCCACGTCACTCCCGCGCTCGACGCGTCCGGCGACAACCGGCAGGTGACGGCCCTGGTCCACCGGCTCCTGCAGGACGGCACCGGTACCGATCGGCAACGCGCCGCCCTGGCCCGGGGCGGCCTGCCCGCGGTCACCGATCTGATCATCGACAGCAGCACCATGCCCTGACCTGCCGCGGCCCCGTCAGGTGCGTGCCCGTGCGTTTTCCCCGATCGTGCGGGGGGATTCCCCGCCTACGGCGGCATAGGAATATGAAGCGGAACAGCGAGTGGGCCTGCCCGCATTGCGGGCCGCCTGGCTCACGCAGGCATCCGCCCACCGGCCCTGCCGGCCGGGGGCGGTGGAGGCGCTGCTGCCCGAGGAACTGGTCGTGAACGAGTATGACGGCGCCGCATGGGTGGGACTGACGCCCTTCGTCATGGCGCACCGAGTGGACGCTCACAGCACAGTCGGCCCGGTCGGACACCTCCTCCTCCTCCCCCCGGGGAAGGGACCCGCCCGCGCTCCGGGTCCCGGGCATCACCTCCCGCGACACCACAGGCACCGTCCGACGTGGCACCGCAGGGCACGTCGAACGGTTCCCCTGCCGACGAACCAGCGTGCGGCTGCCGCTCAGCCTCGCCGAGCCCCGTTTTACGCCATGGTCCGGGGAACCCGGTACGTCCCAGCGAAGCCCTGAGGGAGGCAGCCATGAGCAGTTCCGGAGAAGGAAAGCGCGAGCCCGCGTCGCCTTTGGAGCGGGAGACGGGTGAGCGGGACGTCCACCCGGAGGAGGAAGGACGCCCCGAGCCCGACACGTCCGGCGAGGCCACCGACGAGGCCCTGAAGGGACGGGCGGAGACAGAGGAGGGCCCCGGCTGACACCCAGGCCGCCCGGACGAGCGTCCGTCCCCTGCCGGCACCGTTCCCCTGTTCCTGTCGCTCCCCGCCCTCACGGGCGCCGCGGCGGCTTCCGCGACGTTCGAGTCGGTCAAGTCTGTGACACGCGCGGTGGCGGGTCGTCGTCAGGCGTTGCCCGGCTGTGTCCACCGCTCACTTGCGGAAACACCCAGGCGGCACGCCCCCTCCGTGCGCTCCCGCCCGCCACGGGCGGCGGCGGCCGGACCCGGCCGCGTCGGACGAGCCGGAAGGTGCAGTCATGCAGAACGGAACCACCCTGTACGCGCTCGACATCAGCGCGGCCTCGTTCACGAAGGCGTGTGGCGGCCCCTGCACGAGGGGTGCGTGACCCTGGCGCGTGATCGGCGAGGACGCCTGGGCGCCGGGCGACAGCACCACGCTCCCGCGCTCCTCACACGGCGGAGCGGAGGATCCGGCGCACCGTCCACGCCCCGCGTCCGCTCGAAGGCGACCTCACGGCTTCGCCCTCCGTGGCCGACGCGGGCGGCCCGGCACTACCGCGCGGGAGTCCCGTCCGGCCGTCCGTACGGCACGGGCCGACCCGTGAAGGCGTCCAGCAGGATCCGTTCGCCGACCGGCCGGTCGAGTTCCACCTCCACCGGATCGATGTCCCTCCTGCCGGGACAGGGACCGTCCGCCGCTCCGGCCACGGACGCGGACAGGACCACGCTGCCGTCCGTTTCCAGCACCCGCACACGAGGCCCGTCGTCGCAGGCTCCGTGGTGGGCCAGCACCGTGACGGACCGGCCGTCCCGGGCCACTTCGACCAGTCCGTCCAAGGCGGTCAACTCGCTGCCGGACGGATCACGAGCGGCGTCGATCGGCGGGGCGGGCGACGCGGAAGGGAGGACGGCGGCATGCGTGAGGGACGTCTCGTACCCTTCCACGGTGAACAGCCACGCCGGAACGGTCGCCGGGCCGCGACTCGTCGCGTGGGTCATCTCGCCGAGCCTCGCCCCGGTCACCGTGAGACCCGGTCCGTCGGGGTCACCACGGTCCAGGGTCTCGTACGCCTGGCGGGCCCCGATCAGCGGGAGGGTGAGCGAACCGCCCCTCTGCCACTTCACTTCCCCGTCCTCCCGCGGGAGATCGGGAAGACCGCCGCGCAGAGCGAAGTTGCCCGTTTCGAAGGCGCGTTCGTCGGCTTCGTCGTGGAAGCCTCCCTCGGGCGGCTCCACCACGTCCTCCACGGGGTGGTAGCCCTCGCGCCACACACCGGCGGCTTCGGAGCCGTCCCAGGCGTCGGCGACCTCGCGGGCGCGCACCTCCGCGTACACCCCACGGCTTTCGTCCGGTCCTGCGCCGTCGCCGCTCTCCGCCTCCCCGTTTCCGCACGCGGCGAGCGAGCCCGCGCCGACGACGAGGATCGCGACCGGGATGAGGTGAGCGAGAGTGTTCCTGCCGTACGTGGCCATGAGCCCCTCCGGGGCCGATGCGGACTGGACGGTCGGGGGCCGGCCGCCCCGGGATCGGTCTTCGGCACCCGGCCGGGACCGGAGCCCTCCACCCCCACCGTGCGTCTTCCGGGGCCGTCGGTTCCTCCGGGTCGATGACAGCCCAGTCCCCGGGCTCGTACTCGAAGTCGACCTGCGGCCCCAGGCAGACTCCTCCGGCTCGCCTCCGCCACTCGTATTTCCCGCCGAAGACGCAGTGCCCGGCGGTGATCAGGAACTTGCTTCCGCTGGCATTCTGCACATGGAAAGCCGCGGTGCAGATCCGTCCCAGGGACGCCGCCGTGAGCCCTTCGCCGTCGTAGGTCTCGATCCCGAGGCCGCCCCGCATGTAGTAGGTGGCGGCGGCCACCGCCTCCCCCGCTTCCCCTTCGTGGCGGCCGACGGCCGTTTCGGTCCTTCCCGGGAGTTCCTCGATGCGCACGGCGTCCCCGTGCCTTTCGGCGACTTCCTCGATGCGGGCGCGATCGGCGTCGGACACTCCGTCGTGGAGTGTGACGATGACGGCGTTACTGCTCGGGTCGGGACCCCAGGCGGTGTTGGCAATTTCCGCCAGCCGGTCCGACTCGGCTTGGATCGGTTCGGCATGCCACCGCTGGGTGGCCCGGACCGGTGCCTTGGTCCCCTTGTGCGCGGATCCGGCCGCGCAGGGCCCCGCCTCGTCGAGCGGATCCCGCAGCCGGGGCGGCCCGCGCCGGAGCCGGACGAGCAGGCGCTGCCAGCCGTGTTCGACGCCCCCGGCTGACCCACCGGCCGGCACCACGGCCACAGCAGCGCCGTGCCGACCTGCGAGCCGGCCGACCGGTGCCGGGCCGGCCGGCTCCCCGACGTCACTGGCGTCACTGCGGGTCCGTCGTGGAGATCACCAGCAGCCTGGTCACGGTGCCGTCGTCGCCGGTCACGTCGCGTACATGCCGGAAGCCCAGGCGGCGGCACATGGCGAGGCTGGGGGCGTTGTCGGCGCCGACCATGCCGTAGGCCTCCTTCAGGCCCAGGTTGTCGGCGGCGTGGCGCAGCAGACCGCGGACCACTTCGGTGCCCAGGCCCCGGCCCCAGTACGGGGGTGCGAGGGCGGCGATCAGCTCGTGTCCGTCGACGTTGCCGGTCTTCTTCACCTCCGCGTGTCCGATGAAGGCGTCGTCCTGCC
>NZ_JAPSKQ010000154.1:0-7512 GCF_031181555.1 Streptomyces sp.
CGACACCACCGCCGTCGCCCTCGCCGCCGCGCTCGACGCCGAGGTGTGCGAGATCTACACGGACGTCGACGGTGTGTTCACCGCCGACCCGCGCGTGGTGAAGAAGGCCCGGAAGATCGACTGGATCTCGTTCGAGGACATGCTCGAACTGGCGGCCTCCGGGTCCAAGGTGCTGCTCCACCGCTGTGTGGAGTACGCCCGCCGGTACAACATCCCGATCCACGTCCGCTCGTCCTTCAGCGGACTGCAGGGCACGTGGGTCAGCAGCGAGCCGATTCAGCAAGGGGACAAGCAGGTGGAGCAGGCTCTCATCTCCGGTGTCGCGCACGACACCTCCGAGGCCAAGGTCACGGTCGTCGGTGTGCCGGACAAGCCGGGCGAGGCGGCCTCGATCTTCCGCGCGATCGCCGACGCCGAGATCAACATCGACATGGTCGTGCAGAACGTGTCCGCCGCCTCCACCGGTCTGACGGACATCTCCTTCACCCTCCCGAAGGCCGAGGGCCGCAAGGCCATCGACGCCCTGGAGAAGGCGAAGACCGCCATCGGCTTCGACTCCCTGCGCTACGACGACCAGATCGGCAAGATCTCCCTGGTCGGCGCCGGTATGAAGACCAACCCGGGAGTCACGGCCGACTTCTTCACGGCGCTCAGCGACGCCGGCGTGAACATCGAGCTGATCTCGACCTCCGAGATCCGCATCTCGGTCGTCACCCGCAAGGACGACGTGCCCGAGGCCGTCCGCGCCGTGCACTCCGCCTTCGGGCTGGACTCCGACAGCGACGAGGCCGTCGTCTACGGAGGCACCGGCCGCTGATGTCCGGGACCGGACGACCCGGGCGCTCCGGGCGGCCGACGCTCGCGGTCGTGGGAGCGACCGGGGCCGTCGGCACGGTCATGCTCCAGATCCTGTCCCAGCGGGCGGACATCTGGGGCGAGATCCGACTGGTCGCCTCCCCGCGCTCGGCCGGCCGCAAGCTGGCCGTGCGCGGTGAGGAGGTCGAGGTCGTGGCGCTCACCGAGGAGGCCTTCGAGGGGGTCGACGTCGCGCTGTTCGACGTCCCCGACGAGGTCGCCGAGCGGTGGGCGCCCCTCGCCGCCGCGCGGGGCGCGGTGGTGGTCGACAACTCCGGCGCGTTCCGCATGGACCCGGACGTGCCGCTGGTCGTTCCCGAGGTCAACCCGCACGCCGTGCGGATGCGGCCGCGCGGGATCGTCGCCAACCCGAACTGCACCACCCTGTCGATGATCGTCGCGCTGGGCGCGCTGCACGCCGAGTTCGGCCTGCGCGAGCTGGTCGTCTCCTCGTACCAGGCGGTCAGCGGCGCGGGGCACGCGGGCGTGCGGACGCTGCGCGAGCAGTTGTCCCTGGTCGCCGGTACGGAGCTGGGGACCGGCCCCGGTGACCTGCGGCGGGCCGTGGGGGACAGCACCGGGCCGTTCCCGGAGCCGGTCGCGCTGAACGTCGTGCCGTGGGCCGGGTCGCTGCGGGAGGACGGCTGGTCGTCGGAGGAGATGGAGGTCCGGGGCGAGTCCCGCAAGATCCTGGGCCTGCCCGCGCTGCCCGTGGCGGTCACCTGCGTGCGCGTCCCGGTGGTCACCGCGCACTCGCTGACCGTGCACGCCCGTTTCGAGGGCGAGGTCACCGTCGACCGGGCCCGTGAGATCCTCGCCACGGCGCCCGGCGTGGTGCTGTTCGACAATCCGGCCGCCGGGGAGTTCCCCACCCCCGCCGATGTCGTCGGGACCGACCCGACGTGGGTCGGGCGGGTACGGCGGGCCCTGGACGATCCGACGGCGCTGGAGCTCTTCGTGTGCGGGGACAACCTGCGCAAGGGAGCCGCGCTCAACAGCGCGCAGATCGCCGAGTTGGTGGCGGCCGGGTCGTGAAAAACCCTGGCCCCCACATGATTCATTCGTAGGATCTGTGTAAGTCTGGTGGGCCGGGTTCTTGATCCGGGCCGCTTGGTCCGGGCCACTGGAATCGGCCTGCCCCGCAGTCGAGGATGTGCCTCCCCGCCCTCCGCAACCGAGCGGAGGGCGGGGAGCGTCTTTGCGGTCACCCCTTCGGGGCGTGGGGGGCGCGTTCTTCCAGGCGTGGGGACGCCTGGAGCCGGGCGTGGGGACGTCCGTTCACATAAAACACAGGGGAAGAGCGGGACGCATGAGGGCATGGAATGTGCTGTCGGTGGCGCTGCCTGACGCGGGCGGCCGGCCGGTGGTACCGGTCGGCGCACAAGTGACGCCCGGCGCGTACAACCCTTATGGGGGGAAGCGCGTCCAACTGGCGTGGCAGAGGTACTCGATTTCACAGCGCCGCGTGGCAGGGCCCTACGGCCTCCCCGCCAGGCCCTCCGACCCCGCATGCCCGGCGCGTCCGGCGGCATGCCGGTGATCGCGCCCATGCCCGCAGCGCGCCCCGCCCGCATACCCGGTCAGCGTGACGGAGCCGACGACGTCGTGGCGGCCGGCACCACCGTCGACCATCTCACCGAGACCTACCGCGCGCACTACCGCTCGCTGCTGGGTCTCGCGGCGCTCCTCCTCGACGACACCGCCTCCTGCGAGGACGTCGTCCAGGAGGCGTTCATCCGTGTGCACTCCGCCCGCAAACGCGTGCGCGACCCCGAGAAGACCCTGGCGTATCTGCGGCAGACGGTCGTCAACCTCTCCCGCTCCGCGCTGCGCCGCCGCATCCTCGGTCTCAAGCTGCTGTCCAAGCCCATGCCCGACATGGCGAGCGCGGAGGAAGGCGCCTACGACCAGTTGGAGCGCGACTCCCTCATCAAGGCGATGAAGGGGCTGCAGCGCCGCCAGCGCGAGGTGCTGGTGCTGCGCTACTTCGCGGACATGACCGAGGCTCAGGTCGCCGAGACGCTCGGCATCTCGCTGGGCTCGGTGAAGGCGTACGGCTCGCGTGGCATCGCGGCGCTGCGGCTGGCCATGGAGGCGCCGGCATGAGCGACGGCAAGGACGCGCGGCCCGAGGAGCGCGAGCCGGAGGGCCTGCTCCCGCCCGGCGACGCCCGCGAGCCGGAGGGACCGCCCGCGCCCGAAGGCGTGCGGGAGTCCCGGGCCGCGGGCGAGCCCGGTGACGCGGACGGGTCCGGTGACACGGGCGGGTCCGGGGACGTGGCCGGGTCCGGGGATGCGGGCGCGTCGGAGAGCACCCGTGAGCCCGGGGAGACGGGCGGGGCGGGGAAGAGCCGTGAGTCCGGCGACGGCCCCGACGGCCCGTCCGAGCCCGTGCAGTCGGAGGAGCCGACGCGGCTGCGCGGGCTCGGGAAGCCGCACGGACACAAGCCGAAGCAATCGCACGCTGGGAACGGAACTGTGAACCACGGCCCCGACGAACAGGGCCCCGAAGGACTCGACTCGGACGAGCTGGCACTGCGCACGATGCTGCACCAGGCGGTGCGGGAGGTGGAGCCGAGCGACGGCACGCTGGACTACCTGCGCCGGGCGGTCCCCGCCCGCCGGGCCCGCAAGCGGCAGGCCCTCGTCGGTGTGGCCGCCGCCGTGCTCTTCGTCGGCACCGCCGTCCCCACCGTCGTCCACGTCTCGAACTCGACCGGTTCCGACGCCAACCCGTCCGCCGTCGGCCACGCCGCGCAGGAGCAGGGCGGCACCGGCGGGGGCAAGGGCCCGGACGACGGCGAGACCACCGCGGGCGGCGCCTCGAACCAGGTCGAGGGGACCGACAAGGACGACAAGAAGGACAAGGACAAGGACAAGGACAAGGGCGGCGCGAGCACCGGCACCAGCGAAGGCGCGACCGAGGGCGCCGGTCCCTCGGCCGGCACCGCGGCCGGGGCGTCCGCCTGCACCGCCGCCCAGCTCGGCCCGGCGGCCGCGAGCAGTGCCGCCCCCGACTCCACGGGCGCGGTCTACGGCTCCTTCAAGGTCACCAACGTCTCCACCGCGAGCTGTACCGTCGACGGCCCCGGCAGCGTGACCGCGGCACCGGCGGGCGCGGCCGATCCCGCCAAGGTGACCTCGGCCCGGCACGTGGCGGGCGACGCGGCGGCCGGTCTGCCCGACCCCTCCCAGGAGGCGATGAGCCTGGTGCTCAAGCCGGGTGAGGCGTACGAGGTGAAGTTCGCCTGGGTGCCCTCCGAGCCCTGTCCCACCGTGGGCGGCGGCACGGGCGGCGGCGGCACCGGCGGTCCCTCGCCCGACCCCTCGCCCACCGAGAACCCGACCACGACGAGCGGCGCGTCCACCGGTACCGAGACCGGGATGACCACGCAGCTGGTCATGGAGGACGGCACGACCGACGGCAGCGTGACGGTGACGTACACGGCGGCCACGGGCTCGGGCGCGGGCACCGCGACGGTGGGCAACGCCTGCGCGGGCACGGTCTACTGGACGGGCCTGCTGACGACGATGTGACCTCGGGGCCGCCGCGGCCCCGCCGCTCTCCCGAGCCGGCCCGGCGTCACACCCCGGACGGGCTCGACCGCTCCGCCGCCGACGCCGGCTCGCGTTCCTGGTCCCGCTCCTGCTTCTGTGCGCGCTCCCGTTCCGGATCCTCGTCCGGGACCAGGCCGAGTTCCGCGTCGCGGGCGAACTCCAGCTCGCGGCGCAGGAGGCGGAACCACATGAAGATCACGAAGCCCACGAAGGCGAACCACTCCGCGGTGTAGCCGAGGTTCTGGAACGCCTTCAGGTCGAGGCCCGTCCCGCCCGGCGCGGACGCGGGCACCGCCTTCATCCCCGAGTCCCCCCGGTTCAGCGTGACCCAGGCGTCGTACACGTCGTACGGCACCAGGTTCACCAGCGAGGCCGCGCTGATCGCGGCGGTCTGGCCGTCGGGCAGTCCGCCGCGGGCGCTGACGCCGTTGCTGCCCGGTGTCTCGGACGCCTGGAGCGCGCCGGTGACGGTGACCTCACCGGCGGGCGCCGCGGGCACCTTCGCCGGGTCGGGGTCGCCGGGCAGCCAGCCCCGGACGACGGGCAGCGCCTTGCCGGTGTCGGTGCGCAGCAGCGTCAGGACGTAGTGGCCGCGCTCGCCGTCCAGCGTCCGGTCGGGCACGAGCAGCTGCTTGTCGTACCGGCCGGTCGCGGTGGTCTGCTTGCCGGAGGTCGCCTTGGTCACCGGCAGCAACCGGTCCAGCGGCCTGGCCGCCTCCCGCTTGTCCGAGGTGATCCGCTCCTCGGCCTCGCGGTGGTTGTCCACCCGGTCCTCGAACCGGCCGAGCTGCCACGACCCCATGAAGACGCAGAAGGGGATGGCGAGCAGCACGAAGACGTTGATCCCCCACCATCGGGGCGTCAGCAGAAACCGGTACACGCCCTCCACGGTACGGTGCTCCCGGCCGCCGCCGGCCCGCGGGGTCGGCGCGTCGCGCCCCGCCTCCGCGTCCACGGCCGGACCCGCTCGGTACCGCTCGGCCAGGCGCTCACGGCCCGCGGGCGGTCCGTACGGCTCGGGCCGGAAGTCGACGACCCCGGACATCCGTTCCGATCCGTCCCCCCCCCCGTGAAGAACGGGAGGGCGTGCGTCACCTCCGGTCCGACCGCGAGCAGGGCCCGGGTGACCGTCCGATCCGGCTCGGCCTGCTCGTGGGGCGTGCCGGTGGAAGATCCGGTGGAGGTTGTCCACAGGCTGGGGACCTCGGCGGCGCGACACCCCCCGGGACGGGCAGTATGGGGCCATGACTGAGAGCAACGGGTCCGACGCGCCGGACCGGCCGGACCAGACCGAGCGAGTGGTGGAGCAGGGCGAGGACATGCCCGACTGGGAGAAGCGCTTCCGTGCGCCCCGGGTGTCCCTGCCCGAATGGGCGGAGGACGCACCCGACCGCTCCCTGTTCGTGTCGAACGCGACGGGGACGTACGAGCTGTACGCCTGGGACCGGTCGACGGGCGAGCAGCGCCAGGTGACGGACCGCCCCAACGGCACGACGGACGGCGTGCTCTCGCCGGACGGCGAGTGGATCTGGTGGTTCGACGACAAGGACGGCGACGAGTTCGGCGTCTGGCGCCGCCAGCGCTTCTCCGGCGGCGAGGACGACCTCGCGGCGCCGGGCCTGGACCCCTCGTACCCCGCCGGTCTCGCGCTGGGCCGGGACGGCCGTACGGCGGTCGTGGGCCGCTCCACGGACGAGGACGGTACGACCATCCACCTGGTCCGCGCCGGCGAGCCGCCCGTGGAGATCTACCGCCACCGCGAGTCGGCAAGCGTCGGCGACCTCTCCCACGACGGTTCGCTGATCGCCGTGGAGCACACCGAGCACGGTGACGCGATGCACTCCGCGCTGCGGGTGCTGCGCCCCGACGGCACGGTGGTCGCCGAGCTCGACGACACCAAGGGCGGCACCGAGGAGCTGGGCCTGGAGGTGCTGGGCTTCGCCCCGGTCGCCGGCGACACCCGGCTGCTCGTCGGGCACCAGCGGCGCGGCCGCTGGGAGCCCCTGGTGTGGGACGTGGCGACCGGGGAGGAGACGGACCTCGCCCTGGAGCTGCCCGGCGACGTGAGCGCCGAGTGGTACCCGGACGGCACCGGCCTGCTCATCGCGCACGGCTTCGAGGCCCGCGGCGAACTGTTCCGCTACGACCTGACCGAGCGGCGGCTGGTGAAGGTCCCCACCCCGCCCGGCGCGGTCTCGGGCGCGACGGTCCGCCCCGACGGCAGCGTGGAGTACCTGTGGTCGTCGGCGGCCGAACCGCCGGCGGTCCGTTCCACGGCGGGCGGTGTCGTCCTCGACCCGCCCGGGATGAAGTCGCCCGGCTCGGTCCCCGTGGAGGACGTGTGGGTGGAGGGCCCCGGCGGCCGTATCCACGCCCTCGTCCAGAAGCCGGCGGGCGCGACCGGTCCGCTCCCGACGGTCTTCGACATCCACGGCGGCCCCACCTGGCACGACAGCGACTCCTTCGCGGCGGGCCCGGCGGCCTGGGTCGACCACGGTTACGCGGTGGTCCGCGTCAACTACCGCGGCTCCACGGGCTACGGCCGTGCCTGGACCGACGCCCTGAAGCACCGGGTGGGCCTGATCGAGCTGGAGGACATCGCGGCGGTCCGCGAGTGGGCGGTCGACTCGGGCCTGGCGGACCCCGCCCGGCTGATCCTCACCGGCGGCTCCTGGGGCGGCTACCTCACCCTCCTCGGCCTCGGCACCCAGCCCGACGCGTGGGCGCTGGGCATCGCGGCGGTCCCGGTCGCCGACTACGTCACGGCGTACCACGACGAGATGGAAGCGCTGAAGGCCATGGACCGCACCCTGCTGGGCGGCACCCCGGAGGAGGTCCCCGAGCGCTTCGAGGCGTCCTCCCCGATCACCTACGTCGACCGGGTCAAGGTCCCGGTCTACATCTCGGCCGGCGTCAACGACCCGCGCTGCCCCATCCGCCAGATCGAGAACTACGTCCGGCGCCTCGAGGCCCGCGGCGCGGTCCACGAGGTCTACCGCTACGACGCCGGACACGGCTCCCTGGTGGTGGACGAGCGCATCAAGCAGGTACGGCTGGAACTGGACTTCGCGCGACGGCACCTCGGCCGGTGACCCGGTGA
>NZ_JAPSKQ010000154.1:7612-10768 GCF_031181555.1 Streptomyces sp.
GGGGAGCGGGCCGCGGGGCTCACCTCCCCGCCCGCTCCCGCCCCCTGCGTCCCAGCAGTTCCGCCAGCCCCCGTCGTGTGGCGGCCAGCACCACGCGGTCCTCGGCGCGCAGGACGTACGTGTCGGGCAGGTCCCACACCAGCCCCGCCCCCGGTACCTCCTCCGCCGGGCCTTCCGCGGAAGTCCCCGCCCGCTCCGGGGACGCCGCCGTGTCCAGGGCCAGCACCCGCCACGCCCCGGCCCGGAACGCCTCGCCGACCGTCTTCCCCTCCAGCTGCGGATGCCCGCCCACGGCCACCGCCGCGAACAGCAGCACCCGCCGCTCGACCGGGATCGCGCCCAGGATCTGCCGGCCCATCATCGCCCCGGCGAACGCGGGCGCGGCCAGGTGGGACACACTGCGGCTCCGGGTCAGCGCGCCGGGGTGCGCCGTCCGCAGGGTGCGGTACACCGCCGTCGCGAAGTCGTCGTCGTACAGCCGCAGCACGGCCCGCAGATCGGGCCGCACGGACCGGGCGTACAGCACCGCCTCGAGGTTGGTGGTGTCCGCGCTGGTCAGCGCGAGCAGCACATCCGCCCGGTGGATCTTCGCGGCCTCCAGCACGCCCTCCTGCGTGACGTCCCCGAGCACCACCGGCACCCGCAGCCGCCGCGCCGTCGCCATGCCCCGCGCCTCCGGGTCGGCCTCGACGCACACCACCGGGATGTGCAGCTCCCGCAGCCGCGTCAGCACCCGCGTCCCGATCTTGCCCAGCCCGAGCAGCACCACGTGCCCGCTCAGCCCGCGCGGCGGCTTCCGCAGCGCCGACGCGGTGCGGAACGTCCCCAGCGCCTCCAGTACCGCCGCCAGCAGCACCGGCAGCAACAGCAACCCCACCAGTCCCGACAGCAGTTGCAGGATCTGCCGTCCCATGGACTCGTTGTGCGCGGGCTCGTTGATGGCGAAGAGGTCGAGCAGGGTGACGTAGGTGGCGTGCAGCGGGTGGTCCTCCGTGACCACCGTCAGCGCGACGGCGAGCGCGACCACGGCCGCCACCAGTCCCGCCAGCGACCAGCGCAGCCGTCGTGAGAACAGCGAGGCGAACGGCGGCACCCGGGCCCGCACGGCCGGCAGCGGCGGACCCGAGTAGGACACCTGCTCCAGCACCACCGTCCCGCGCCCCGTCGCCGCCGCCACCGCCGCCGCGTCGGGCAGCAGTTGGGGTCCCTGGTCCCCGCTGTCCTCCGAACCCTCGCTGCCGGCCGGGTCGTTGCTCGTCGCGGACAGCAGCGCCAGGGTGCACAGCCCGGGGTCGGCCACCTGGCCCGGCTCCGGCGGCCGGCGTTCCACGGCCCGCAGCAGCAGGCCGTCGGCGTCGACGACCTTGCTGGTGCCGACGAGCGCGGTGGCGACCAGCGCGGGCGCGGCCGTGTCCGCGTCGGACAGGACGGTCGTGGAGGCGTCGACTCCCGGCCCGGCCCGCTCCTGCGCGTCCGGGTCGGCCAACTCGGCGGCCTGGTCCAGCAGCTCCTCGATGTGCTGGCCCAACCGCCGGTTGTAGAGCCTCAGGACGATCCGCAGGCGGGGATTGAGCCGGCGGGCGGTGAGCGCGGCGCGGATGTTGGTCTCGTCGTCGTCGTACACGAGGGCCAGCGCGGCGGCCCGCTCCACGCCCACCTCGGCGAGCACGGCCTCGGTCGGCTCGGCGGCCTCCACCACCCGCTCGCCCGGGACCGGGGTCCCGCCGGAGCCGCCGTTGCCCCGGTTGACGGCGGTCACGACCCGGTCGAGCAGGGCCGCGGAAGCCGCGCGGGCCCGCCCGACCACCGGCTGCCGCACCTGGCTCCCGGCCGGTGGCACGACGAGCGCGACCTGCTCGCGGTACACGCCCCGGAGTTCGGCGGCGAGCCGGTGCGCCAGGCCGTCGTCACCGCACACCACCATGGGCGCGGACGGGTCGCCGGGCAGGGCCGGATTCGGAAGGAGGCTCACCACGAGGGAAGAGACTGCCGCATCCGCACGGGCGGTTCCAGGCGTGATCGGCGACGGGCTGAACGGCCGTACCGGATGCGCCGTATGAAGCCGTATGAAGGGGAGGGGGTCCGGCGGCCCCGCTTCGTCGCGCGTTCTTCCGGAGGTGTACCCGGCCCGTGGCCCTCACCGAGTCAGCCCCGGAGGAGACCGGGCCCGCCGAGGAGCCCCGTCACCTCGACTCCCCCCTCCTGCTCACCCTGGCGCTGCTTGCGGCCGTGATGTTCCAGGACCCGGTCCGTCGCGCCCTGGCCGCCCCGGTGATGCAGAGCTGGATGACGGTGTTCGTGGCGGTGATCGTCCAGGCCCTGCCCTTCCTGGTGCTCGGCGTGCTGCTGTCGGCGGTGATCGCGGTGTTCGTCCCGCCGTCCTTCTTCGCCCGCGCGCTGCCGGGGCGTCCGGCGCTGGCGGTCCCGGTCGCGGGCGCGGCGGGCGCGGTCCTGCCCGGCTGCGAGTGCGCGTCCGTGCCGGTGGCGGGCGCGCTGGTGCGCAGGGGGGTGACCCCGGCGGCGGCCCTGGCGTTCCTGCTGTCCGCTCCCGCCATCAACCCGGTCGTGCTGACGGCCACCGCGGTCGCCTTCCCCGACGACCCGCGGATGGTCCTCGCCCGCTTCGTCGCGAGCCTGCTCGTGGCGTGCGCGATGGGCTGGCTGTGGCACCGCCTCGGCCGTACCGACTGGCTGCGTCCCCCTGCCCGCTCGGCCCACGAGGGCCGGGGCGGGGGCGCCGCGTTCTGGGGTTCGGTACGGCACGACGTGATGCACGCGGGCGGCTTCCTGGTGGTCGGCGCGATGGCCGCGGCGACGCTGAAGGCGGTGGTCCCGGCCGAGTGGCTGCGCGCGGCGGCCGGCAACCCGGTGCTGTCGGTGCTGGCGCTGGCGGCACTCGCCGTCCTGCTGTCCCTCTGTTCGGAGGCGGACGCGTTCGTGGCGGCGTCGCTGACCCAGTTCTCGCCGACGGCCCGGCTCACCTTCCTGGTGGTGGGCCCGATGATCGACCTCAAACTCTTCGCCCTGCAGGCGGGCACGTTCGGCCGTGCCTTCGCCCTGCGCTTCGCCCCCGCGACCTTCGCGACGGCGGTGGCGGTCTCGGCCCTGACGGGAGCGGTGCTGCTGTGAACCGGAGCGACCGGGGCGACCGGAGCG
>NZ_JAPSKQ010000154.1:10868-15142 GCF_031181555.1 Streptomyces sp.
CGGCTTCCCCGACCTCCCCGCCCGGGGCCCTTTGCGCCTCGGCGTGGGCGAGTACGCGGCACGCGCGGTCTACGACGGCGGCCGCCACCTCCGCGACCGCCCCCTCACCCTCACCGGCTTCGTGGCCGTGGACGGATCCGGCACCCCGTACCTGGTCCGCATGACCCTCAACTGCTGTGCGGCGGACGCCCAGCCGGTGAAGATCGCGCTGACCGGCGAGATCCCCCCGGTCCTGCAGCCGGACAGCTGGCTGGAGCTCACCGGCACCTACACCCCGCGCCGCACGAAGGACCCGGTCAACGACGGCCCCGTGCCCTACTTCGAGGTCACGGCGACCCGGCCGGTCCCGCCCCCGGCCGACCCGTACGACGACACGGGGACCGGCTGAGGGCGCCTACTGCCGGTGCTGCCCCGACTCGGGCGAGGCGTCCCGGGAGACGGTCTCCCCCTGGATGACACGAGGCGCGTCCCGCTGGTCCTGCTCCTTGGCCGCCCGGGCCTCGGCCTTCAGGATGCGGGCGGACTTGCCCGCCGACCGGGCGAGTTCGGGCAGTTTCCTGGCGGCCAGGACGACTATGACGACAATGAGGATGATCGCGAGCTCGCTCAGTCCGAACATGGGGTCCGCCCCTCTCGTGAGCCGGTGCCGGTGCCGGTGCCGGGCACCGGCACTAGAATCTACAGCAATGTAGAGAAGTTGACGGCGTCCGTTCATCTATACGATGACCGCCCGGGAAACGTACAGGGGCGGAAGGGAGACAGGCCGTGGCGGAGCACGGACAGCGTCCCCGGCGACGGGGGCAGGGTGAGCTGGAGGCGCTGGTCCTGTCGGCGCTGCGGGAGGCGGACGGGCCGGCGACGGCCGGCTGGGTGCAGGAGCGCCTGGGCCAGGACCTCGCCTACACGACGGTCGTCACGATCCTGACCCGGCTGCTGGCCAAGGGCGCCGTCACCCGGGAACGGGCGGGCCGTTCCTTCGCCTGGACCCCGGCGTCGGACCACGCGGGCCTGGCGGCCCACAAGATGCGCAAGGTCCTGGACGCCGAGAGCGACCGGGAGGCGGTTCTGGCCAGCTTCGTCACCGGCCTCGGCCCGGACGACGAACGGCTGCTGCGCGAACTGCTGGGCCGGCCCGGGAGCGAAGGGAAAGACTGAAACCTCATGGGGGTGTTCGTCTTCCTGCCGCTCGTCCTGCCGCTGACGGCCTGGCCGGTCGCGCGCCTGGCCGAACAGCATCTCCATCCGCGCACCGCGACGCGGATGCTGACCGCGGTGGCGGCGACGATGGCGGTGTGCAGCACGCTCTGCCTCGGCCTGGTGATGGTGGTCGGCACCGCCCAGCTCCCCGGCAACCCGCTGCCCGACGGCTGGTCCGACCCGGAGGTACGGGCGGCGGTCCCGTACGACGAGGTGGTGGGGAAGGCGGCCATCCCCGCGCTGTGCGCGGTGCTCGTGGTGTGCGGGAGGACACTGTGGCGGCACGTCCGCACCCGCCGCCGCGCCCACCGCGCCCTGGCCGGCCTGCCGGACACGGAGGTGGCGGTCCTGCCCGACGGCACCCCGTACGCGTACGCGCTCCCGGGCACCGCCTTCCACCGTGACCGCGTGGTGGTCACCACCGCCCTCCTCGACCACCTCGCCCCCGCCGAACGCCGCGCCCTGTTCGCCCACGAGCGGGCCCACCTGACCGCGCGGCACCACCGCTTCCTGCTGGCCGTCCGGCTGGCCGCCCACGCCAACCCGTTCCTGCGCCCGCTGCGCACGGCGGTGTCGTACACGACGGAACGCTGGGCCGACGAGGAGGCGGCCCGCGCCGTCGGCAGCCGCCGCACGGTCGCCACCGCCATCGGCCGGGCGGCCCTGGCCTCCCGCCCGGCCCCGCTGCCGACGGCCTTCGCGTCCCCGGGCCCGGTCCCGCGCCGCGTGGCGGCCCTCCTGGCACCGCCCCCGGCGCCGGGCCGCTGGCCGGCCGTGTTCACCTCGGTGGGCCTGGCGGCCTGGGGAGCGGCGGCGGGCACGGCCGTATCGGCCATGTCCTCGGCGAACTCCGCCCTGACCCTGTTCCTGATCCTCCGCGCGGCGACGCCGCTGTGAGGACCGCCCGGACCGCCCGGACCGCCCGGGCTTCGGGAGAGGGACCTCAGGACTGGTAGGGCTGCTGCTGGGGCTGCCCGTACCCCTGGCCGCCCGGACCGCCCTGGCCGGCGGCGGCCTGCGCCTGGAGCTGCTCGGCCTGCTCCTCGGTCACCCTCTGCTCCGCGCCGCAGAAGGTGCACTGCGTCGCGTACTTCGTCGAGAACGGGAAGAGCGGCACGAAGAACAACGTGAACTTCGTGACCCGCTTCCTGAGCGTGTGCGCGGACGGGTTCCCGCACTGCCCGCACACCAGCGTCAGTATCGCCAGCTGGTACAGATACCCCTTGGTACCAAAAATGATCATGTCGCCCATCCTTCCCGAGCGGCGGTCCACCGAACCGCCGCGCCGCATGCCGCTCCACTGAGAACCATGCCACCCGACTGCCCGGTCGGCGGTCGGCAATGTGGCGGGCCGGAAAACTGCCGCATCCGGCACAAGGCACCGCCCCCGGCCGTTGACAGGATGCTGCACATGACCGATGCCCGGGAAGTGATCTGCCGCTCCCAGGAGAAGGACGCCTGGTGGTTCCTCGCCGGACTCGGGGCGGTCGCGACGATCGCGGCCGTGGCGCTCCGGGCCGCCTCGGGCGCGTACGCCTGGCTGGGCGCCGGCCTGCTGTCGGTGCCGATGGGCCTGCTGTCCCTGCACCGGGCCACCGCCCGGGTGCGCGCCGACGCCCGGGGGCTGCACGTCCGCACGCTGCTGCGCCGCCGGAGCCTGCCCTGGAGCGACATCGCCGACCTGCACGTGCGCCTGACGAACGAGAACAACCCGCGGGCCCAGGAGGGCCGCCGGGTCGTCGCGGTGCTGCGCGACGGCCGCAGGCGACGCCTGCCCCTGCCGCTGAGCCGGTCCCCCCACGACCCGGACTTCGACGACACCCTGGACGCCCTGCGCACCCTGCACCGCCGCCACGGAACCCCGCGGTCGGGCCACCTCCCCGTGATCTCGCACCGCACCGTCGGCCGCGGCCGGGCGGGCTCCCTGGTCCTGTGCGCGCTGCTGCTGACGGGCGCGGGACTGGCCGCCTGGTCCGTGCCGGAGACCGGGGCGAGGGAGCGGGCGTGGAAGTCGGCCGTCCCCTGCACGGCCCGCACCCCCGCCGAGGACCGCTCCGAGTGCCTGACCGTCCTCCCGGCGGTGATCGAACGCACCGAACCCCACCACCCCAAAAAGGAGAACTGGCTGTACTTCGCCGACGCCCGCCCGATGAGGCGGCTGGCCGTCTCCTACGATGCCGCCGAGGAGTTCCGCCCCGGCGACCGCGTCCGGCTGACCCTGTGGCGCGGCGGGGTGAGGACGGTGGCGGGGGACCGCCATGTGTGGCACGACCACATTCCCGGAGCCGGGGAGGTGGCGGTCATCGCGGTCGGCCTGTTCCTCGCCGCGGGCTACCCCGCCGCCCAGGCCCTGATCCGCCTGCGCGGCCGCCACCGCCCCGACGACGAGGTCCTCCCGTCGGCCCTCCCCTTCGCCGCGGCCCTCGTCGTGACGGGCCTGTGGCTGCTTCCCCTGTGCTACCTGTACTTCGCGACGCCGCTCGGACCGCCGGCGACGCTCACCTGGGCGGCCGCGGGCACACTGACCAGCCTGGCCCTCGTGACCCGGGCGTGGCGCGCCACCCGCATCCGCGTGCCCGAAGCGACCGGTGAGCCGCCCGCCGCCCCCGACGGCGAGGAGGTGTTCGTGCGGGCCCGCTTCCTGGACCCCACGGACTACAACCCGCATTTCTTCGGCACCCACATCGTCCTGGGCGGCGGCGCCCCGCCCGCGGTGGTCCCGCACCCCGGCCCGGGCCGTTACGCGGCCAGGCCGATCCCGGTGGACCGCCTCACCCTGCGTGCCGTACGCCGGGCCAGGGGCGGCGACGGCGACACGGTCCCCGCGAACTGGCACGTGGCCGAACTCGACGACGAGGGCACGCCGGTCCGCCTGGCAGCGGCCCCGGCCGACCTGGCCCGCATCCTCGACCGGCTGACGTAGTTCCGGCGGAGCCCCCGCCGTTCCGGAGGGGCGGGAGGCGGCGCCGTGACGCCCGTCTCGGCGCCGTACGGGAGGCACCAAGGCCGATCCCGCACCGTCTCACGTCCTCCGGGGGCTCTCGACGGCCGACCCGGCCTTCGTCCTCGTCACGCTC